>NZ_JBIVXM010000009.1:0-12522 GCF_044769205.1 Paenarthrobacter sp. NPDC090520 | reverse complement strand
GTACGCCGACGTCTACGCCGCGGCCGACGACAACAGCCACGCCGACGCCGAGTGCCAGCCCGACGAGTACCCCGCGGCCGACGACAACAGCCACGCCGACGCCGAGTGCCAGCCCGACGAGTACCCCGCGGCCGACGACGACGGCCACCCCAACCCCGACGGCCACGCCGACGCCGAGTGCCACGCCGACCCCGACCGCTACTCCCACGCCGACCCCCACCACGCCTCCATCCAACGGCAGCCTCGCCAACCTGGCCCGCATTCCGTGGGACGGCGGACCGGCGTATTGGGCCAAGTTCCCGGGTGCGGCGAAGCTGAATAATCCCAACCTGTTCCCCATCGGTGTTTGGTACGGAAAGCCCGGGCACGCGGCACAGCTCAAGGACATCGGCGTCAATGTCTATCACAACGCCGAACACGACGGTTCAACCATGAAGTCCATCACCGATACCGGCATGCTGGTCATTCCCGGCGGGGAGTGGAAGCAGTCCGAGGTTGGTACGGACCCCGGCGTAGTTGGCTGGGACACGGATGACGAGTGCGAGATGGTGGGCCTGGGCTGCGGCAATGTCTCAGCCTCGCAGAACCTGGAAATCATGAAGCAACTCGTCGCCAACATCCGCGCCAAGAACGATGGCCGCCCGGCCTTCGCCAATTACAGCAAGGGGATCTTCGGAACCTATTGGGCGCCGGGATTGATGGATGACTTCATGGCGGCTGTGGATGCGAGCAGCAACGACCAGTACTTCTATACCCGGGCCGACCTTCAGTTCGAGGCTGATCGGACTCCGTCGTGGCCTGATGGGGCCAAGGCCGCGAGCAGCGCTGCATATGGCTGGGTCGCGGACCGGATGAGGGTCTACCAGTCGAGCCCAGGCATCCAGCCGAACTGGGTGTTTGTGGAATCGGCCCGTCCGTTCCTGGAAAGCAACAATGACCGGACCATCACGCCTGAGCAGATGGAAGGCGCTATGTGGTCGGCCATCATTCACGAGGCACGCGGCATCAACATCTTCCAGCACAACAACGATCCCCAGTTTGGGACGTATAGCCTGGTTGATATTCCGGCGGATCGTAAGGCGAAGATCAAGGCCGCCTTGGCCGGGATCCAGTCCTTGGCACCCGTTCTGAATACACAGAGTTACGCCTGGAACGCGGGCGCTGCGGGCGCTGACACCATGCTGAAGGCCAAGGACGGCAACGCCTACTTGTTTGCCGGCATCGGGCTGAATGGCAGCACAGGCTCCAAGACCTTCACCCTCCCGTCAGGTATTACGGGAACGCAGGTTGAGGTTGTGGGCGAGAACCGCACTATCACCATCCAAAACGGCAAGTTCACGGATTCCTTCGCTAACGAGTACACCCACCACATCTACAGGATCGCGATCTAGCGAAGCCGCGTCGAAGCTGGAGATCGACGCGACCTAACCAACCCGCGAAAGCGCTGGAAAGGTGCCAAAACGCCGGAACGTTCCCTACGAAAGGGGCGCGTTCCGGCGTTTTCGCGCCACCGAGACGAACGGGGAAAACCTACCCCGCCACCAACTTCCGTGCCGCGGCCGAGTGCTCCGCGATCAGCCCAGCAACATCGAGATCGGGAATCGCCCCGTCCACCACACGCCATGAACCGCCCACCATCACGCGATCGGCCCGATCCGCGCCGCAGAGCAACAGGGCTGCCACGGGATCGTGGCTTCCGGAGAAGCGCAGTGAATCCAGCTTGAACAGGGCCAGGTCAGCCTGCAAACCCGGAGCCAGCTGCCCAATGTCCGAACGTCCAAGAACGGCGGCGGACCCACGGGTAGCCCAGCCCAGTGCCCGGGATACGGGAACCGAGGCGCCATAGCGGAGCCGCTGCAAGTACAGGGCTTGCCGTGCCTCGAGGATCATGTTGGACGCATCGTTGGAGGCGGAGCCGTCCACGCCCAGGCCCACGGGAACGCCGGCATCCTCGAGTTCCAGGACGCGTGCGGTACCGGATGCCAACCGCATGTTGGAGGTGGGGCAATGCGCGACGGCGGTGCCCGCAGCTCCCAGCCTGGCGATCTCCTCGTCGTTGAAGTGGATGCCGTGTCCAAGCCAGGTACGGGATCCCAGCCAGCCAACGGATTCCAGGTAATCGACGGTCCGGAGGCCGAACATGGACCGGCAGAAGTCTTCTTCGTCGATGGTTTCCGCGAGGTGCGTGTGCAACCGGACGTCGTAGCGCTCGGCCATGGCGGCGGATTCGGCCATGATTTCCTTCGTCACCGAGAAGGGCGAGCAAGGTGCCAGCGCGATCTGCACAGAGGCCCCGGGACCGGCTTCGTGATAGGTGCGGATGAGCCGTTCGCTGTCCTCGAGGATTGTTTCAGGTGACTGGACCGTGGTCCTGGGCGGCAGCCCGCCGTCGTCCTCTCCCAACGTCATGGAGCCGCGCGTCAAGGTGGCCCGCATGCCCATGGAGCGTACGGCGCCCACCTCAATGTCGATTGCGTCGTCCATGCCGTCCGGGAACAGGTAGTGGTGGTCCGCGGCCGTGGTGCAGCCGGACAACAGAAGTTCGGCCAACGCTACCTGCACCGCGAGTTTCAGGCTCCGGGGAGTGAGCCGCGCCCAGACGGGGTAGAGATTCTGCAACCACGGGAACAGGGGGACGTTGGCCACGGGTCCCCAGGCACGGGTGAGGGTTTGGTAGAAGTGGTGGTGTGTGTTGATCAGGCCCGGCAGCACCACGTGGCCTGATGCATCAAATTCGGTGCAGGGCATGGACGGGCGGGCGCCGGACGGCACCAGCTCAACGATCGTTCCGGAGTCGGAAACCACCAGGCCGTTGCCGGCGTCGAGGTTGTTTGCGGTGAAGATACCCAAAGGGTTTTTGATCCAAAGCACGGAGGGCTCCTTGTCTGGTCGGCATGAATGCGTTCCAGCTCAGTTCGGCCCTGTCTGCTGATCCAGGAACCGGCCCGCCAACGCGGCGCCGGTCCACCAAGCGTAAAAGCGCCCGACGGCGGCCGTCAACGCCCGTGGGAAAGGTCCCCGGTCACATTGGCGCGCCAGCGACCAGTCAGGCACGCTGGATTCGTAATTTCGCATGACGAAATAAAGTTTTCAAAAAACTATGGCGCGGCTCACAAATCTGGTGCTACGCTCTTACTGCCAAAGGCGGGCACCCGGACCTCGGGAAGCTATCTACCAGGCGCAACTTAACCTTCATCGCACATGCTGAAGCCTGGTAACCAAGCTAACTGGAGCTGTTTTTTGCAGCGCCCCCGAACAGGTCACCCGGCTTCCACAGCACTAAGGAAGTCGCAACATGAGTACAACCGTCACGGCCGAGCAATTCCTGGCCACATCCATTGAGCTGGCAACGGCCAATGTCCTGAACAGTGGGGGCCCCTTCGGCGCCGTCATTGTTACCGCGGATGGACGAGCCTTCGAAGGCGTCAACCGAGTAACCGCCACGAACGATCCCACGGCCCACGCAGAAGTTACGGCCATCCGCAACGCCTGCCGCGAACTGGGAACCTTCGATCTGAGCGGCGCAACCCTCTACACCAGCTGCGAGCCTTGCCCCATGTGCCTGGCCTCCGCACTCTGGGCACGCGTGGACCGCGTGTTTTTCGCTGCAGACCGTCACGACGCCGCCTCCGTCGGCTTCGACGACGCAGTCTTCTACGAGTACTTCGAGAACGACAACCGGGACGCGCTGATGCCGGTAGCCAAGCTGGAACTGGGCGACCCCCAGGCCCCGGCGGCCCTCCAGCCGTTCAACACCTGGAACACGCTTGATTCCAGGATTGACTACTAGGGCCCGGCGGCTGACATGGAAATCCTGGAAAACGCAGAAATGCAGACAGCAGCTGAAAAGCAGGCTGCGCTCTTCCCCAACGGGGACAAGAACGCAGAGCCCACAGCGGCACAAGCAAAGCACACGGCTACGGCCCTCGCCAACGGAGGCGGCAAGAAGCCGCCGAACTTCCTGGATAAGTTCTTCCAGATCACCAAGCGCGGCTCCACGTTGGCCCGCGAATTCCGCGGCGGCTTGGTCACGTTCTTCACCATGGCCTACATCGTCATCCTCAATCCGCTCATCCTGGGTGGCTTCTCTGCCGAGAACGCCCCCACGGATGTAGCCGGTGGATGGCTGTCGGCAGCACAAGTCGGTGCAGTCACCGGCCTCACCGCTGGTGTCATGACCATCGTCTTCGGCCTTGTGGCCAACCTTCCCTTCGGACTCGCAGCAGGCTTGGGCATCAACTCCTTCCTTGCCGTCGCAGTGATCCAGGAGGTCACGTGGCCCGAAGCCATGGGGCTGGTGGTCATCAACGGCATCCTGATTGTCCTCTTCGGTGCGACGGGTGCCCGGACGGCGATCTTCAAGGCGGTACCCAAGGAACTCAAGGCCGCCATCACAGTAGGCATCGGCCTGTTCATCGCCTTCATTGGCTTCGTCGATTCCGGCTTTGTCCGTCCCACGGCTGGTGGCCCACCGGTCCAGCTCGGCAATGACGGATCCATCACGTCCATCCCCACCCTCGTCTTTATCGTGGGACTGCTGACCATGGGTATCCTCGTGGCCCGCAAGATCCAGGGCGGCCTGCTGATCGGCATCGTCGCCACCACCGTCCTCGCCGCTGTTGCCGAGGCTGTGTTCCACATCGGTCCAGGCACCGCCGACAACCCCGGCGGCTGGCACCTCAACGTCCCCATCCTGTCGAGCCAGCTGGTGTCCGTTCCTGACCTGAGCCTGGTGGGCCAGTTCGACCTCTTTGGTTCGTTCGCCCGCATTGGCGGCCTGGCGGCCACCATGTTGGTCTTCACCCTGGTGTTCACCAACTTCTTCGACGCCATGGGCACCATGACCGGCCTGGCCAAGAGCGCCGGAGTGGCACACAAGGACGGCACGTTCCCCAAGCTGAAGTCCGCCTTCATTGTCGAAGGCATGGGCGCGGTAGTGGGCGGCGCAACCTCCGGTTCGTCCAACACCGTGTACATCGACTCGGCAGCGGGCATCGGCGAAGGAGCCCGTACCGGCTTGGCCTCAGTGGTCACCGGCTTGCTCTTCCTGGGCTCGATGTTCTTCACCCCGCTCACCTCGGTGGTCCCGCTGGAAGTCGCAGCTGCAGCCCTGGTGGTGGTTGGCGCAATGATGATGGCGCAGATCCGCGAGATCAAGTTCACCAAGTTCGCCATCGCACTGCCGGCCTTCCTGACCATCGTCACCATGCCGCTGACGTACTCCATCGCCAACGGCATCGGCGTGGGGTTCATCTCCTTCGCCGTGGTCAACGCGGCATCGGGCAAGGCCAAGAAGGTCCATCCGCTCATGTGGGTGGTCACGGCAGGCTTCGTGATCTACTTCGCCCGCGGTCCGATCAACGCCCTGATGGGCATCTAGCGGCCGCGCGAAACCCCGGGCCGGCGGGCAAACCGGCACCACGAACGGCGGTCCGTTGGATCCCACCGCACGAATAGGCGCCCGCCGTCGTCGTCCCGCTCCATACGGGAACGACGGCGGGCGGCGGCCCTGATGACTCAGGGACGGGTTCCGATGCTCCGCCATGGAGCGGGGGCAGGGAGATGAAGCCCTTGCCCCCGCACCTATGACTTCTTACTGATTAATCGCGACTACCCCTCAACACCCTCCGGGAATGAGAACATGGGGCAAGATCGCGCACTGCTCCGGCCGGGCCACCTGGCCGGGACACCTGGAAAAAGGACGTGTAGCCATGCTGGATCTGATGCCTTCACTGGGCAGCTGGCGGCCTGCGGTCTCCGGCCAGCTCTGCGCTGTGGCCACGATCGTGGGGACCGGCGGGTCCGTGCCGCGGCCCATGGGGACCTCCATGATGGTCTCCGAAAGCGGCGAAATCCTGGGCAGCTTGTCCGGCGGTTGCGTGGAAGGCGCCGTGGTTGAAGCGGCCCTGGAAGCAATGCGCGACGGCGGCCCGCGCCTGGAGTCGTTCGGCTACAGTTCCGAGGACGCGTTCGCTGTGGGGCTCACCTGTGGAGGGGAACTGGAAGTCCATATCCAGCCCCTTAAGGCCGGAATGCCGGAGCTCTCCGCGTTCACAGGCCCCACGGCCCACGAACACCAAAACGCACCTCCCTTGGCACTGATCCGCAGGCTCGACGCCCAAGGAGGGGCCGTCGTCGTGCATGATCCGGTCCGGTTCCGGGCCATGGAGTCCGAGGACCTCGCCAAGCTGCTGGGGGACCATCCGGCTACGCTTTTCGCTGCCGCTGCCCAGATGGAGCCGTTGCTCCAGGGCGGCCGCGCCGGTTTGGTGCGGCTCGCTCCGCCCAAAGGCTGCATTGACGGCTGGGTCACGCTGGACCGGTGGGACAACCCCCGTGAAGAACCCGAGCCGCAACCCATCACGTTGTTCGTGGAGAGCCGCCTCCCCGCCGCCCGGATGCTGGTCTTCGGTGCCAACGATTTCGGAGCAGCGCTGCTCCCCGCCGGCCAATTGCTTGGCTACAACGTCACGCTCTGCGATGCCCGCCCCGCCTTTGCCCAGCAAAACCGCTTCGCGGGCGCTGACCAGGTGGTCACGGACTGGCCGCACCGCTACCTCGAAAGCGAAGCTGCGGCCGGACGCATCGACGCCCGCACAGTGGTGTGCGTCCTGACCCACGACCCCAAATTCGATATCCCCTTGCTGGAGACGGCCCTGAACCTGAAGCTCGCCTACGTTGGCGCGATGGGTTCGCGGCGCAGCCACCGGCAACGCATCGATGCCTTGCTGGACAAAGGCACCCCGGCCGAGGCCCTGGAGCGTTTGCATTCCCCGATTGGCCTGGAGCTCGGTGCCGTGACGCCTGCCGAGGTAGCCGTTTCCATCACCGCGGAGATCGTGGCCTCACGCGGGAGCCGGCCGGGCAACGCAGCCTTCCGTTCCCTCAAAGACAGCTCGGGGCCCATCCACTCGAGCACTACTACAGACCCTGAAACCCAGGAGGACCCATGGACATGAACACCATCGAGGCCGTGGTACCCACCACGGACCCTGCCGAGTGGCGTGAAGGTGACGCCTGGCTGGCTGGCGGAACTGTCCTCTTCTCCTACGGAAGTACCATCCTCAAGCGCCTGCTCGACCTCGGGAGTACGGGCTGGCCGGCCATCACAGTCACGGACGACGGCATCGAACTCGCGGCAACCTGTACTGTCGCGGAACTCCATGCGCTCCCTGAAGCGGCGGAAACAGCCCACCGCGAATGGCCCGGGCTTGCCCTGATGCGTCCCAGCTGCGATTCCTTCGTGGCGTCCTTCAAGATCTGGAACATGTCCACGGTGGGCGGCAATTTGTGCACGTCCCTTCCGGCGGGCCCCATGATTTCCCTCTGCGCCGGCCTGGATGGAGTGGCTACCATCCTCAGCCCGGACGGCACCAGCCGCACTGTCAGCGTTGCGGACTTCGTCACGGGCGAAATGCAGAATGTCCTTGCGCCGGGCGAACTCCTCCGCAGCATCCACCTTCCGGCCGAGGCACTCTCGGCCCGCGTGGCCTTCCGGCGTTTGTCCTTGAGCAACCTGGGTCGCTCCGGCGTGCTGCTGATCGGCCGGCTCGATCCCGTCTTCGGCCTGGTCATCACCGTGACGGCTTCCACCAAACGGCCGGTCCAACTCAGGTTCGCCGCGGACCGGGTTCCGGACGCCGCCGCGTTGGCTGCCGCCGTCGAACATTCAATTCCCGCTGACCTGTACCACGACGACATCCACGGTTTGCCCGAGTGGCGGCATGACATGACGTTGCGGCTCGCCGAGGAAATCCGCGCGGAGCTGCTGGACGAATCCATGACCGTGTCCGGCGACTTCTGGCCGCCCCACGCCACATCGCCGCAGCCGTCCACGCAACCCGAAATCCCAGGCACCTCGAAGGAGGCCTCCCATGGCAATTGAGATCAACGGCGCTGCCTCGCAGGCCACACCCCGTCCCGGCCAGTGCCTGCGCACCTTCCTGCGCGAGCAAGGCAACTTCGGGGTCAAGAAGGGCTGCGACGGCGGCGACTGCGGAGCCTGCACCGTGCACGTCGACGGCACGCCCGTGCACAGCTGCATCTACCCGGCGGTCCGTGCCGAGGGCAAAGCCGTCACCACCATCGAAGGCCTCGCCACTGCCGAGGGACTCCACCCTGTGCAGGAGCAGTTCATGGAGGGCCAGGGCTTCCAATGCGGTTTCTGCACCGCCGGCATGATGATGACTGCCGCGACGTTCGACGACGAGCAGCGTGCCAACCTGCCACGGAACCTCAAGGGAAACCTGTGCCGCTGCACCGGTTACCGCTCCATCGCGGACGCCGTGTGCGGGCATTCAAACGACGCTCATAAGCACGACGCCGGAACTGACGATTCCGGGGCACCGGCACCTGCCGCCGTCGAACCGAAAGCAGGCCAGCTCGGCGACAACGTCCCCGCACCCGCCAGCCAGGCCGTGGTGACCGGCACCGCCCGGTACACCCTGGATGTCCCTGCCGTGCAACTTCCGGGCCTGCTGCACCTCAAGCTGCTGCGTTCCCCGCATGCCCACGCCCGGATCCTGTCCATCAACAAGGCACCCGCACTGGCTGTGCCCGGCGTAGTTGCCGTGTTCACGCACGAGGACGCGCCGCAACAGCTGTTCTCGACCGCACAACATGAGATTTACACGGACGATCCGGACGATACCCGGGTGCTGGACACCGTGGTCCGCTTCATTGGACAGCGCGTCGCCGCCGTCGTGGCCGAATCGGTGGGGGCTGCCGAGGCCGGTGCCCGTGCCCTGGAAGTCGAGTATGAACTCCTGGAGCCCGTCTTCACCCCGCAGGAAGCCATCCTGCCAGGCGCTCCCGCGATCCACGGGGAGAAGGACGCCGTCCAGTCCCGTATCGCCCGGCCCCTGGACAATGTGGTGGCCGAGGTCCACGCGGAACTCGGCAGCGTGGAGGAAGGGTTCGCAGCCGCAGACTTCATCCATGAGCACACGTACCAAACCCAGCGCGTGCAGCACGTGGCGATGGAAACGCACGCGTCCATTGCTTGGCTGGACGAGGACGGCCGGCTCATGGTCCGTTCCTCCAGCCAGGTTCCGTTCCTGGTGAAGCGCACGCTGGTCCGGCTCTTCGGCCTCCAGCCCGAAAACGTGCGCGTGGTCGCAGGCCGCGTAGGCGGTGGTTTCGGTGGCAAGCAGGAAGTGCTGACGGAAGACCTCGTGGCATTGGCGGCCCTGGCGTTGAAGCGACCCGTGCAGGTGGAGTTCACCCGGACCGAGCAGTTCACTGCCACCACCACGCGCCACCCGTTCACCATCAAACTCAAGGCGGGTGCCAACCGGGACGGCTACCTCACCGCGCTGCAACTGGATGTGGTCACCAACACCGGCGCCTACGGCAACCACGCGCCGGGCGTCATGTTCCACGGCTGCGGCGAGTCTTTGGCTGTGTACAAGTGCGCCAACAAGAAGGTGGATGCCCAGTCCGTGTATACCAACACGGTCCCGGCGGGAGCTTTCCGTGGATACGGCCTGAGCCAGATGATCTTCGCCATCGAATCCGCCATCGACGAGCTCGCCGTCGGGATCGGCATGGACCCCTTGGAGTTCAGGCTCAAGAACATGGTCCGCTCGGGCGACCACATGCTCTCCACCACGCCCGAGCCGGAAGAGGACGTGCACTACGGAAGCTACGGGCTGGACCAGTGCGTGGCCTTGGTGCGCGACGCGTTGGACCGGGGCAAGGAACGCTACCGTGCCGCGGGCCTCGATGACCTTGGACCGGAGTGGGTCACCGGTGAAGGCGCGGCACTGTCCATGATCGATACCGTTCCGCCGCGCGGCCACTTCGCCCACACCCGGGTGAGCCTGGACGCGGACGGAAGGTTCGCCGTCGACGTCGGAACGGCGGAATTCGGGAACGGCACCACCACGGTCCATGCGCAATTGGCGGCCACGGCGCTGGCTTCTTCTGCTTACAAGATTCAGGTCCGGCAGTCGGATACGGATCTCGTTGAGCACGATACCGGCGCGTTCGGCTCGGCCGGAACGGTGGTGGCCGGAAAGGCAACGCTTGCCGCGGCATTGGAACTCGCTACCGGCATCCAGACCGTGGCGGCCTCGTTGACCGGTGTTCCGTTGGCGGACTGCCGTTTGGTTGAGGGGGCCGTGGAATGCGGCGACCGTTCGGTGCCGCTGAAGGAGATTTACGACGCCGGCACTCTCCAGGGCGTCCGGCTCGCCGCCGACGGCAACTGGGGTGGGACGCCGCGCTCGGTGGCCTTCAACGTCCATGGGTTCCGCGTAGCCGTGAACACGGGAACGGGGGAGTTGCGGATCCTGCAAAGCGTCCAGGCGGCCGACGCTGGAGTGGTGGTCAACCCGCGCCAATGCCGGGGGCAGATCGAGGGCGGCATCGCCCAAGCCCTGGGCGCCACGTTGTATGAGGAAGTGAAGGTGGATGACCACGGCCAGGTCACCACGGACATCCTGCGCCAGTACCACATTCCGTCCTTCGCGGACGTGCCCCGGAGTGAGGTGTACTTCGCCACCACCAACGACTCCACCGGCCCGCTCGGCGCCAAGTCCATGAGCGAAAGCCCGTTCAACCCCGTGGCTCCGGCATTGGCCAACGCGATCCGCAACGCCACCGGAGTCCGCTTCGGCCATCTGCCGATCGCCCGGGACAAGATCTATCTGGCCCTCCGCGACCGCACCACCGCCTCCGTGTAAACCCAACTGGGTCGCATTTGTGCGCGTTCTGATCGCTGAAAACGCGCACAAATGCGACCTAGTTGGGTTAAAGGGGGAGTTCCATGAACACGCTGTTCGGATCCAGCGTGTAGTCGGCAAAAGGAGCGCACTCCGTGAATCCGTGTTTGGCATACAAGCGCCGCGCGGGAGCGAAGTACTCCTCGGTCCCCGTTTCCAGGGCAACCCGATCATAGCCGCGATGGCGTGCCTCGGCCACAATGTGGTTCAGCATCAACGTGGCCACTCCGCGACCCCGGGCCCCGGAAGTGGTCCGCATCGACTTGACCTCCGCTTCGCCCGGAACACCCAGTACTTTCAACGCCCCGCAACCCAGCAGCACCCCGTCTTCGCGGGCAGTCCAGAAGGTGATGGACTCGTGCTGCAACGCCGAATGATCCAGGGCATGCACGCTCTCTGCCGGCGACGTGGCGAACATGTCGGCCAAGTGCTCGCTCAAGAGGGCGTGGACGTCAGGGCGTGCGGGATCGTCGGTTTCGATGCGGATCATGCCCCCAAATTTACCCCTCCAGCAGGTGCAGTTGGTCCTTGGTATCCAGGTCCTCGCCGGAGCAGAGATCGCTGCAGTCCACCAGATCCACCAGCCCCGGGTGCGCCTTAAGGAACGATCGCGCACCGGTATCACCGCTGGCTGCCGCCGCAGCTTCGTCGCGAAGCCCGACGTCGATAATCACCGGGTGCCGACGCTTCAACTGGCCTGAGTCATCAGGGTAGGCGGCCGCGGTGATCCGGCCGGGACGGTGGCTGCCCAGCAACCTGCTCACCGCCGTCGGGGTTAATCCGGGCTGGTCCACCAACGCAACCATGATGCTGTTGCCCTGCGATGCTGCTTCGATTCCCGTGCGGAACGAGCCCGCCATTCCTTTGGCCCATGCAGTGTTTTCCACCACGGTGTACCGCCCAAGGTCCGTGCTGTTCCTGATGCGCTCGGCTTCGGCACCGAGTACCACCACCACCTCGCGGCAGCCGCCGTCGAACAGGGTGTCGGCCACTACTTCAACCAACGTGCGCCCGCGGAAAGGCAGCACGGCTTTGGGGCCGCGGCCCAGTCGGGTGCCGGCCCCGGCGGCGAGCAGGACGCCGGTGATGGGCGCCGTGCCGGATTGAGTCATAAACACACCATACGCGCGGGCTTCCATGCGGTCTCTAGCTCCTTCAAGGCTTTCCGGGACATCTACCAAAATCGGTTGCAAACTACTCATGGGTAGGGCTGTTGGCGGCGTCCGGCGGCGATTACTGTCTGAAGGGACACGTTCAAATCAGCTCTGGTGCAATGACGCGTGGAGGTCAGCAAGATGGCGGGCAGTTTCGAAATTCTCAAGGCAGGAACCAACACCTTCCGTTTCCGGCTCACGGCCGACGATGGAACCGTTGTGGCAGTGTCGCCACAGTTCCCGAGCCTGGCAGCCGTGGTTGCCGGGATCAATGCGGTCCGAGAGAACGCAGCCACCGGATTCGTCGTGGACCGGAGGAATCTGGGGACGTAGCTTTTCCGGTTGAACGCAAAGGTGGCGGCAGTGTTCTTTGGGAACACTGCCGCCACCTTTTTCATGCGCTTTTGCGGGTCGACTTGTCAGGCGTCGCCTTGTTACGCGTCGCCGCCGGCGCCACCCGTGGTGCCCGCGTTGACGTCGAGCAGCTTGTAGCGGTCAATCGCGTACGACGGCGCGCCCTCCTCAACCTCGCCCCTCGCCGCCAGCATCTGCAGGGTTTTGGTGACGATGGAGTGGGTGTCGTTTTTGAAGTAGCGGCGTGCGGCTTGGCGGGTGTCGGAGAAGCCGAAGCCGTCTGCTCCGAG
>NZ_JBIVXM010000008.1:0-227376 GCF_044769205.1 Paenarthrobacter sp. NPDC090520 | reverse complement strand
GGAACGACCGGTCCCACCCCTTCATCTGGACCAAAACCCCAGAACAAATCCTCGCCAAAGCCAACCGCTTAACTACTTCAGACACGCGACACTAGTGCCGTCCTCCATACACGTTTACGCGCGGGACGGCGTTCAGTTAGAGAATACGATAAGCGGCTATTTCTTGAAGTTGCTATCGACAAGCTTCAAGGAGTAGCAGTCCACGATCAGTGTTGCATTTGTCGGAGCCGACTCATGCTGCCTTCACAGCTAGATGGGGGAGTCGATGCCTCCGCGGAACTGGTAGTGCGGGAACTCCGGTTTCATACCCGGGACCTTCGAGATGCGGGTTATTTAGTTTTATCTATCCGGCTGCATATGCATCTACCGCGTTACCGGGTCTGCCCGTGAGCGGGGCCGGAAGACAGGCCAGCGCTCCATGATCGGCGGGGGAGTATCAATGTTCGGTATTTGGGCTTGGCGGGGCCCGTTCCGCTCAATCGAACAGAAACGGTGAAGCGGCGGCGCCTGGCTGAGAGGACGCGCCGCCGCAGGCCCTTTGCCGTCAGCGGGCGGTGAAGCCGCCGTCAACAGTGAGGGATGACCCTGTCATCCAGCGGGATTCTTCGCTAGAGAGAAATGACACGGCCTGTGCCACGTCGTTTGCTGTCCCGAGGTTAGGCCACGGCGATTGGGCGTGCAGGCCGGTGTTAAGGTCCGGATCGTCCAGGAACGGGCGGACCATGGCGGTGGCGAGGAAACCGGGGCAGACCGCATTGACGCGGATCTGTTCGGCTGCGAAGTCCACTGCGAGCTGGCGCGTGAGATTGACGACGCCTCCCTTGGAGGCGCAGTAGCCCGGTTCCTGGGCCAGGCCTATAAGGCCGCCGATGGAAGCAATATTCACAATCGTTCCTCTGGTGTCACCGACGACGTCCTGCTTAAGGAACTGGGTGATGGCCAGCTTTGAGCCGATCCAGACGCCTTTCAGATTGACCGCAATGGTCTTATCGAAGTCTTCCTCCTTTTCATCAACGATGGTGGCGAGGCCGGTGAAGATTCCAGCGTTGTTCACCATGACGTCGAGACGACCGTATTGGTCCACCGCACCACCGACAAGACTGGTCATTTCGGTCATACTGGTTGCGTTCGCCGCGATGAAAGTGGCTTGTCCGCCACTACGGACGATAGCTTCGTGAGTTGGCGTATCCGCGTCGTCCTCGTACCCACCGGGGCGGGCGTCCGGATGGAGATCTGAGCAGACGACAGTAAACCCGTCCTGTGCCAATCTCTTGGCGATGGCCCGGCCGTTTCCTGAGCTGGCGCCGGTAACGATGGCTACCTTGTTGTTAGTCATATCTCTGGTTTCCTTTTTTCGGTAGATGGATTGGCTGCGGCGGGTCCGCAGCCGGGGTGCGCACCAGCGCGCAGTGAATGTAGATCGAGTCAAAATTCGCGCGAAACCGGTGGGTTCAGTGGTGCCTTAGGTCGGCGTCCCAGACCCCTGCGATTTAGTTATCTCGCACTGGATCTTGCAGTCGGCAGCTTTTCGATCCGCGACCGTCAGAGCTTGAGGCGGAACTGAATCCGCCAGGCCGTGATTTCGGCCCGGGTCCGGAGGGCCGGGCCATGATGAGTCCCTTGGGTGGGCAAGCAGCTCAGTGCTGGCCCTTCGATGCCGAGGACAGGAAGGCGATATTGAAGGTCTTGCTCTGCGGTTTCCTTGCGCTCACGGCAACACCTTTGCGTTCAAGAGATGCTCTCGGAAGAAATCGAGCTGGACGGAGGATGAGACGTCGAACCCGTCCACGTAGGCGTCAAAGTGGCCTCCTGGAAGGACGGCAAGGCGCTTGGGCTCCAGTGCTTCTCCGTAGCCCTCCAATGCCAGCCTTGTCGGTGTCAGTACGTCATTCTGTGCAACACACATCAGCAGTGGTGTGGGCGATATGAGGCGCAGGTATGAGCCAACCTGATACTCGGAGAACCGTTCGACGCTGCGCAGGGTGCATTGGTTGACAAAGGACGGTGCACGTAGCTCGTGAGTGCTGTTGAACCATTCCCAGGAGTCGGGGGTGGGCAGGGCGCTTGGTGCCATCGGATCGGCGTTTACGACGTCGATCATCCCGGGTTCCTCTCCGCGTGCACGGGCGCGGCGATCTTCTTCAAAGCCCCGGCGGGCACCATCGATGAAGTCGGAACGGACAAGCTGACGGAAGTTGGCTTCGCCGTCTATGACGGGGACCTGGCTTGAGACGGCCTTCACGCGGCGGTCCTGGGCCGCGACTACGAGGACATGCGCGCCTGAGTAGCTGGAACCCCAGATTCCGATTCTTTCCCGGTCAACACCGGGAAGGGTTTCGGCGAAAGTGATCGCGTTGCGAAAGTCGTCGATCTGACGCGCGGGGTTGATTTCGCCGCGCAACTCGCCGTCGGAAGCGCCAAGGTTCCGGTTGTCATAGCACAGGACATGGAAGCCCGCCTTCGCAAAAGCTTCTGCGTAGCGGTCAAGCCACATTTCCTTCACGGCGGCGAAGCCGTGGCACATCACTATCACTGGGCCCGTGCTGTCTGAACGGTCAGGGCGGAAATGCCATCCGCGGAGGGTGACGCCATCTGAGTCGAACTCGACATCGGTGCGCCGGTCTTCTCCATAGAGCTTTGCTGTAGCTGCCATGTGGCTGCTCTCCTCTCGTCGTTGAGTGGGGTCAACACTAAGTTCGCGGCACATCGGCATGCCATGACGAAGCGTGCCCACGATTGGCATCTGCGTGCCATCCTTGGACGCCGACATTGTTTTTGCATGCCACACATGTCTTCAATGGCATTATGAGGCGGACAAAGGAGTGCCAGGATGGATCGTGACCCCAGCGAATGGAGCTTCGCCACAGATGCCCGAGCTGTAGCCGAGGAATCATGGGGGCGGATGCTGAGCGAGAATCATCTCAATTGGTCCCTCGATGAACTGATGTGGGACGGGCCCACATTCTCAGCGTCGGTTCGCCGGCGAGCCATTGGCGACCTGTTCCTCGTTGATTGCGAATGCGATGCATCCTCGGGGCATAGAGGGCCGGAAGAGATTGCTGCGAGCAGCGATGCCTACCTGGTCCTGTTGATGACTATCTCCGGTCAGGAAATTGTTGAACAGGCGGGACAACAATGTTCCCTCACTCCCGGCTCTGTCGTGGTGTGGGATTCTGAGTCGGATGCTGCATTTGCAGTGGGGGGACGGCTCAAGAAGCGATCCCTGATCATGCCCAAGACGACCTTGGCTGAAGTAGGCGTCCGTGGGCGACTCCAGACTGGCCGGGTGCTGGATCACCGGGCCCCCACGATCAAGCTCCTCGCCCACTATCTGGAATCCGTCTCGCAAGGGATCGATGACATCCCGCTCGGTGCCATACCCGCGGTCCGCAACGCCACTCTGGAGCTCGTAGCGGCAGCGCTCCAAGCGTCGCCGTCTCCTAGCGCTACGTCTCCAGAGGCCATCATGGGAGCAGCCCAAAGCTACATCGAAGCGAATCTGCGAAATCCGGGTCTGGCTCCCGCCCCAATCGCTGCAGCCTTGGGCGTTTCCCTGAGAACTCTTCACCGGGCGTTCGAAGAATCACCGCTCAGCGTCTCCGAATTAATTCGTGTCCAGCGACTTGTGGCTGCTCGCGATGACATTCTCGGCGGATCCAGTATCAGCTCGGTTGCCCGTCGCTGGCAGTTCAGTGACCCGAGCCACTTTTCCCGGTCCTTCAAACGCCACTTCGGCGTTGCACCGAGCGAAATTCGTGTCCTCAACTAACGAGGAAACTTTTTCGGTAAGCGGGCCGAGTCGGCCTGGCCTCGCTCCTAAGCGAACGCTAGGACAAAGGATTCGCTAACTGCACGCGCCTGCTGAGGGTGTCTTCCAAGTTTAGTATCTGATGCGCCCGAAGCGCTTCCTCCAGCTGCCCACCATCCGCGCCCGACTCAAGCATGTCGATAATTTCGTCGTGTTCCCGGAGCAAGATCTCCATTCGCCGCGGGGTAAACGCGAGCTGCGCTGATCGCATGGCAGCGATTCGCAGCCTGCCTTTCGTTAGGAGCTCAATGAGGGCAGAGTTTGTGCAACCCGCGTAGAGAAGAGAGTGAAAGCGGATAGACGCCTCACTGAACGCATGAGGTTCGAAGTCCTGAAATGCTTCGCGCAAATCATGGTTCGCCTGTCGAAGAGCGTCGATGGTTCCACTCGGAAGGGTTGGCTGGGAGATGCGGGCTGCGTAGGCCTCTAGGACCGCGTGCAGTTCGCTCGCTTCCTTGTACTCCACGGGGTCGAAAGCAGCTACCCGGGCGCCCTGATTGTGCAAGACCTCAACGAGCCCCTCGGCTTCCAGGAGCTTTAGCGCCTCACGAATAGGCACGGCACTCATATCGAGCTCGCCTGAAAGCTGAGCTACGTTGATTCGTGCACCAGCCGGGAGGCTGCCTTCGGTGATCATCCCGAGAATCAGGCGGTAAGCGCCCTGCGACTTGCTGGATGCTTCGGCAACCCTGTCCATGTCTCTCCATTCTCCTGTCGGAATCCGGTAATGCACTGGACGATGCGCAGTCCCGCACATCGCACGGCCTCGCTCAACCGTTCGCGGTTAGCTACCGATTCTTGGATCCGGCAACAATCTTATTTGATTATTGGTGGGTCGCTGCTCCCAATAGATCAAAATGGGTGGAGAGCACCTGCCGTGTCGGCACGGAGTATGGCCAAAATGTAGAAGAAACAGATTCGTTGCCTACGAGGACAGGGTTCCGGGCTCAAGGAGCCTTCGGCGGACGCCTGGTAGCGGTCGAGCTGCTGACGAATTCATAACTCGCCAAGAAGCACGCCGCCCCATCCGGTAAGGCGTCCGCCCGCCCAGCAGACACTGCACGTACATGCTCGTCGCTGAAACTGAGCCCCAAGCAGGCAGATACATTCAGGACATCGACACGGAGCGCGTTCCCAGGGGGTACAACTCCTGAACCTAGCAGAAGGTCATGTACGGGCAGAGAATGACAGTGGCCGCCAGCAGTACGCTGACGGCCACCGTGCCGAGTCCTATGGAAGTTGGGCTAAAGCGGGTCGCAACATCGCGGAGCAAATCCGTTGCGGTCCGCACCGTTAACGGATGCAACAGCGCCGGCTTCAGATGCGTTAGCTCCATGGGCCCTGATGCTAGGAGAGGTCACTTGGGAGGCCGCAATTGTCCGGCAGCTGGGACTTCCCAGATATTGGAGCTTGTCGATCAGCTGATCACAATCCAGCTCGCACGCCGCATTGAAAGTGTCCGGACGAAGCGGTCGCTGAGTGGTTCACACGACAGTCTTTTCCTGGCGAAGGTCCGACGAATCAGAAGCGGGGCGTTCCATGGTGGCCAGATCAATGCCCCGGGTTTCTCGCATTGTGAACAGCAAGCCTGTTGCAATCACCATGATCACCACCACGTAGGTTGAGAACATCCAGCCTGAACCCATGGAGGTCAGCCAGGTGTTGAGGTACGGAGCCGTGCCTCCAAAGATTCCCGCTGCCAGGGATGTGGTGATGCCGAGGCCGACAGCCCGTTCCCTGGGGGTCACGCCTTCGGCGAGAACTGCGGGCCACACCGATCCAACGGCTGTCCAGAACACAAGGGCGATCAACTGCGCCGTGAACAGCGTCCATGGGTTGACGTTCAGGAAAGCTGATAAGGGGAACGTTATCGCGGCGAATCCGGCTGTCGCGAAGATGGCAACGGGTTTGCGGCCTACGCGGTCGGAAAGCCAGCCAAAGAATGGGAAGAGTGCCACCGAAAGAACCTGCGCGCCGAGGCTGGCCGCGAAGGCCCCTTGCTTGTCCATGCCCAATGTACTGATTGCATATGTCGATGCGAAGCTGAGCCAGGTGTAGAAAGCTACGTTGGTAGCTCCGAGGATGAAGAAGAGACGGAGCAGACGCAGAACAAGGACGCGTTTGGCGCTTCCCGCCAAGGCCTCACTCGCGGGGTCACCCGCAGTAGAGTCCTCAGCTGCGCTTAAGGTGGAGCCTACTTCGGTTTCAACCGAGCGCCGGCGCAGCCAGAGTGCGTAAATGGACAGTAACGCGCCAACAATGAACGGTACACGCCAACCCCAGGCTGCCATCGCGTCGACGGGAAGAAGCGCCGTCAACCCGAATCCGAACACGCTTCCGGCGATCGCTCCAAGGGTGACGGTCATGAAGATGGTACTTGACCAAAGCCCTCTCCGGGATGCCGGTGCGAGCTCACTGACGTAAACGTATGCAGCAGAAGACTCGCCACCGTAGGCGAGACCCTGTATGAGGCGGACGACGAGTAGGAGCACCGAAGCCGTGATGCCAATTGAAGCGTAAGGGGGGATGAGTGCCAGTAGCAGGCTTCCGACGCCCATCAGAATCATCGACGCCACAAGGGCGTCCTTGCGACCACGCTTGTCGGCCATGCGGCCGAAGATCCAACCTCCGATGGGGCGGATTATGAACGAGACCGCGAATACGGCAAGGGTGAGCAAGAGGCTCGAAGTCGGGTCGGACGAGGCGAACAAGGCACCCGCGATGAAAGGAGAGAAGACCGCGTAGGCAGTCCAGTCGAAATATTCTAAGCCGTTGCCGATCAGCGCTGATCGGAGCGATTGAAGCTTCAGCTGACGCGTCTTCGCGTCGAGCTGGGGCGTCATGGTTGTCATTGTGTCCTCCATTGGAAAAGGAATCTTATACTTTGATACGGAGAATCAAATAAGATCCAGAATCCAAGGTACAGCAGACGAATTCCTTGTCAAGAGAAACCGGAACTTTACTAGCTGTAGTTGGTATCTGTAGCAGACCAGAGTGGCGACAGTTGTGCGCCTCACGAGGCAGGGATGATCCCTGTCTGGGCCTGGGCCCGGAAAAGCTGCGGAGCTGCATCCTTGAAGCGGTCTTCTGGCGTGGGGGAGCGAAGTAACGCAATATGGGACTGCCCTCCACCAGCCAACAGCGCAGATTTGCCCGGTGTGCCGCCCCTCGCCGGCCGTTCGCGCCCGCTTCGTACTGAGTCTTCCGTCTCGCGGCCCGTGAAGGCCCCTCCGAGTTCCGGGGTCTCCACGGGCCATTGCGATATCGGGGTACGTCCACGAGTCATCGATGTCACGGGCCGCAGCGGCTTTACCTCGGGAATTGGGGAGCGGTACCATCGCGCCGTTTACCTTGCAGGTTTGCGGCATCCATGTTCGCAGTGTGCTTGCCCTTCAACGGGTCGATGCTCAGCTGCTTTGTGATCAACCAAGTCCCAGGTGGCTTGAGAACCAGTCGGCAGCGGCCGCCGATGTCTCAGCGAAGTGGGTCACGTAGGGGGTGAAGTGCCCTCCTTGTATCATCCTGAGTTCTTTGGGTTCACGGGCCCGGCCATAGGCTTCCAGCTGCAGATCGACGGGAGTTACCTGATCCTGGTCGGCGACGATCATCAAAAGGGGCGTTGGTGAGATGCGATCAATAAGTGCCGACGGAACGTAGGAGCGGGAATATTCAGTGCTGCGCAGTGTCACCTGGTTGGACCACGATGGAGCAGTGTCTGCCGTTTCGGCGAAGAAGCGGTGAGCTTCCGCTCCAGCAAGTGCGCAGGAGACTTCTGCACGATCAGACGTCACCGGAACCATTGCCGGGCTTTCGCCCCTGGAACGAGCCGCGCGATCCTCGGCCAGCTTTTTCAAGAGACCAGGCATCAAATGTGCAGGAGTTCGACGAAGAGCCGCCTGCTGCCCATCCGTGGTCGGAGTCTGAGCAACCACACACCTCACGCGACGATCAGTAGCGGCCACATGCAGTGCATGGCCGCCACTGAAACTGGTTCCCCACACCCCGACACGGCCGGGATCTACGTCTGGCTGAAGGACGGCAAACGTTACGGCATCCCGATATGCGCGAATCTGTCGTTCCGGATCAACTTCGTATCGTGGCAGCCCGTCGCTAGCACCAAAATGGGGTTGGTCGAAAACCAGAACGGAAAGCCCCGCGGAAGCAAAAGCCTCGGCGTAGCGGTCCATGTACTGTTCCTTGACCCCGGAAAAGCCGTGAGCCATCACGATGACCGGCCTGGCGCCCCTGCCGCATCCGGCGTACCACCACCCGCGGACCTTTCCTTGATCACTGTCGAACTCGACATTCCGACGTTCCATCCGAAAACCTCCTAAAACATCATTGTTCCGAAGATCTTATATTATAAGATCTTCCGCTGCGAGGATTCGAAGGCCTTCATCGGCGCATGCCCGCCGGACCCCTTGGGTACCGTCGAGGGCACTTGACTTACGACTAGCCTGCGCTATCTTGGTCTCTACAGGATATTATTTGATTCGTAACAGCAGCAAATAAGATCTGAGTCCAATGGAGGATTCTCGATGAGTGCGACATCCCAAAGATGGCCGGGAGCAGAGGGCCGACCGGCGTTTGGAGTGTGCTCGGAAGCTGCCCGGAGGGGCCATCTGGGCTTGGGCCCAGCGGCCACGCGCTTCACCGACGTGCCCACTGTTGTCTTAGATACGCCACCATCGGTTCCGCACGGCCCGTCGGAGGTCACAAATGGAGCCGCTTGGCGGCAGGGCGGTCGCAGGGGTCTCACCAGTTAAAAAGATGATTCACGTAGCCATCGGGAGGCCGTCCGAAGCGGTCTCCGCCATGATCCCGACAGGCGCGTCGACCGGAGCCTTGCCGGCGCAGAGAGGTGGCTTCTTGGCCGCCATCGCAACGGCGTCTGGGCGGTACGAGGCTGAGGTCTTGAGCAGGGCCTGAAAGGTACTGCATTTGCACTGGAACTAGCTTCACCCGACGTAGTACATCGCAATGACAAAAGTAAGGAAATTGAAATGACCCTGATCGATAAGCTCGCAGAAGACACTGCGTCAGCGGGCCTGCCCACTCAAACGGATCAGTCCAGGCTGAACGAGATGCCGATCGGTACCGGAAAAGGAACCTTGGAGGGACTCCTCTCGCTTACCCAACCGCAGGCTCTTGAACTTTGGGGCAAGTTGCCCTCACCTACGCTGGACGAGATGAACGGCCACTACGCGGGCTTCATCCCCGACCCCCAGGGAAGGGGCTCGCTCATGTTCGACGAGGCGTCGCCAGTCGGATATTGGCTCGGTAAAGCCTTCCGCCCGCTTGATGACAATCTCGGCGAAGGCTACAACCGCTGGCGCTATCCGGGTGGTCGTGTCGAACGTAACCTCCGAATGACTACTCGCATCGAAGACTCCATCATCGACGGAAAACCTTGTTTCGTGCTCGACTACAACGCTGTGTATTCGGGGATGACCCTCTACGATGAGCTCCGAAAAGTCGATGATGGAGTTTTCCTTGGTACAGCGACCTATGAGTTGCCTGATGGCACTCGTACCTCCCCTCATGTGTTCGCATTGATCGGGCCAACGGACGAATGGGTCGGGGGACCGTATAGTACGGATGACGAGGCACACCAGCACATATTTTAGTAGCGCGACTCCTGCTACGCCCGAAAGCGTCGTGTGGCAGAAAGCCTGCCCAAAGCACTGCAGTCGGCCTCGACCTGACAAACAGGTCGAGGCCGACTTTCGCTCCTGGCGTCAGCGCCCTGGTTGCGCATTTGTACCTCTGAGCGGACGGCCCCCGATTTCAACCACAAACGTCAAGCATTCCTTAACGTGGCTCATCGGCTCCCGCAAACTACGTCAATGTCCCGTTACGTAGGCCTCCGGACAACCGGTCATCGTTAACAGAGACTCCTTGAGCGCGCAGCCGCTGTCGAATGCCCACGCATCGCGACAAGGATCATAGCCCTGGTCTTACCAGTCCTCTCGGATGGTGTGGTCCTTGACCATCCGGCACAACTCAGTCCACATTTGCCCGAGCCTGCCCAAGCCCCAGCCCGGGATAGCGGGGCACCGGTCGCCATTGCCGCGACCGTCACGGGCTACTGTCAACTGGTGGCCACTATTCGCTCAGCTGGCCCCAACACTCAGGTCAGCCCTGGCGAGTAACCTGTGGGTCTACGGGGGCCGTCGCCATTCTGACGATCAGCATCTGCTAGTCGTCCATCACGGTTCGCGATGCCACTGGGATTAATAACCGTTTCATGCCTACCCTCAAGCATTTTTATAGCTGGACCCTTATCAGTCAGGGCAGGGGATCGGTCCGTCAGGAATGCTTTGTGAAGAAGTTGGCCACGCGGGACGGCCACATCCTGATGGACGCCACGTCCTCGGCAACAACGGCCTCAGATACGGTGAGGAGTGTGTGCAGTTTCTCGGTTGTGGAAACAGGGTGGGCCGGGTCGGTAGCCCAGGCCAACAGCAGGACCGGCACCGTGATCCCAGTGACTTCCTCCTCAGCGGGCAGATCGCTGCGGCCGGCACCACGCATCACCGAGGGGAACAATGCCATGTCAATGCTCGGCTCGCGAGGTTCCCAGATCTCGGCGAAGATCGGGGGCGCAGGAGCAGCGGAGTTCAGGGCTGCGAACTCATCGCGGGGTAGAGTCTCGGCCGCGACCGCTAAACCCTTGTACATCTCCTGCTGAGCAGGTCGGGTTCCCCATGCCGTCGGGGGCGCGGTAAGCGCGACCGACCGGAACCGCTGCGGTCGGCGTATGAGAGCATGCAGGATCGTACCCGTGCCCATGGAGGTCCCGACAGCATGCACCGGCGCAGTGGGGGAGACGACGTCGGCAAGGGCGAGCAGGTCGTCGGCGAGCCTGCTCCATAGGTAATCAGCAGGCTCGGAGCGTCCGGTCGACTCGCCATGACCGCGCGCGTCGTACGAGATCACGCGGAAGCCGTCCTTGATAAGTTCCTCGAAGGCGGCCAGCCCCTGTTTTCGATCCGCGGCGCGGCTCATGGTCAGGCCATGAGCGACGATGACAACGGGACCCGATCCTCGGTCATCATACGAGAGGACGGCACCGTCGACGGTAAGGGTGTGTTCGCTCACTGCGCGCTTCTCCATAGAAACCGAATCTTATTTGCTACTTTGTATTATATTATAACATCGCGACGTTCTCCAAGTAACTAGAGAAGACCGAGGCTTATGGCAAGCCAGCCGGTCACCGGTTGGTGAAATCGAACAGCGGTCCGAGTCGGGGCCCAAGCAACCGCGTCCCGATCAATCATGATGTCCAAATCCACCAGGACGACAAGAGGTATCCGACAAGAACAACTGCCCACGTCGGCAAGTATTCTTTGGATGCTCCGACTCGCGTAACTCTTCTGGTCCCTGCGATGACCAGGTTGCAGGTCCTCCCGGTCATCTACAGTTCGCGCTTCTGGAACATTCGAACAACCACGCAGGGCGCTGTGGGGCATGCATCTCATGCACGAAACCCGCAGCCGTAAGTGGGCGCGACCTGCGAAACGTCGGAATCGTTGATGGGCGGGAGTTCTCGCAGCTACTTCCACTCCCGTTGTTTGAAAGCCGATAATGCACGTTATGTAAAGTAGTACTCTGCGTATCTCATCAGATGAATCAATTCGCCCCATCCCCTAATCCTGCCGGGAGTTGCTGATTCACCCCGTGGTTACGCGGAATTTCGGCGGCCAGTTGGTCTCGCCCGGAGATCTTCCTGATGGACTGGTGTGATGTTCTGCGCGTGGATGACGTCGTTAGAAGCGACCCTGACCTGCGGTTTTGCCGTGATGATGCATCTGATGAATCATTGATTCAAGTTTTTGACTGGTTTCTACGTCAACCGACGAACCAAAGCCCGAACCGCGCTTTAACGTCGACGCGGTCACGCACTCTGCGACACTCGTCCTATGACGCATACAAACGATCTCCGCGTGCTTGCCATCCGGGAATCGCTCTACGAGGAAATTGTGGGCGCGGACGTTTTGATTGCAACGGCTCTCAGCGCACTGTTGGATGGCGTAGATTCTCCATCGCTGCCACTCCTTGCCGGTCTTACGCGACGGGAGGAAGGCGAGGCACATGATCTGTTCAACGCAGTCGTGAACGAATTGAACATTGCACCGCCGACACCCGCAAAGACCACGCCAGAACGCTGGAACTTGGTCCGATGGCTCTGCCAGGCGCTGGTAGACGGGGACCTGAGACCTGAGTACGCGGCTCGCATCATCTGGTGGGAGGGGTGGAACGAACTTGGATATCCCGACTCGCTCCGGCCCTTCGTAGGCCTAATGAGCGAGTGGGAAGAATGGGTGCCGTCTTGGAACATCAGCCGAAACGATATCGGTCAGCTAATCGCCGATGAAGCGAGGCAGCTCCTCGACGGGCCATGGCCACCGAAGTAACTGAACGACCCTCTTCATAGCGAGGAATACGCCCACCTTCAATCTGCAGAGACGCCACTAGTAATGACTCTGAGTGCGGTTGGTGCACATCGGGAGGATGCGGGAAACGCCTGCTGCATCTCCCCTAATGCTGTGCTGACCTGCGATTTTTGCCTCACGACAGGATTGCTGGGATCTGCCGAAACGCCCCATAATCCCGCGGATTTTGTCGTCAGATGGCCTCGCGGAGATTTCGCTGGTGACGTGGGGCTGCGCTCTGCGCACGGATGACGGCGCGACGGCTTCTGACCGGCCGTTTGCTTCGATGAGTCCTTGAATACGTTTGTTGGCACCGCGTGCGACAAACCCTTCACCGACTCGGATACATCCCGGGTTCGAACCCATTTGCCCGCTGAACTTAGCCACCGCGAGGTCTTCACCAGGTGACTCCTCCATGGTGTCTATCAAAGTGGCGGTGTTATTAGGGACACCTCAGAAAATCCTGTGCCCCCAACATACGGCTGACACACCACGGGAGCCGGACGTCGATAAACTCGTGTACAACGCAACGAAGCGAGGTACCGTCCTCCGCTGGTACTTCGCAAGTCTTGCTGGTCAGAGCCCGTCACAACGGAGACTTGTCTGATTCAAGACTCTGCGACCCGTCAAGAGGTTTGGTCACCTGGTCATCGACATCCTGGTCGGCGAACGGCCAATCTGCGCGCTTGATATAGCCCAAGACTACCGGGGGTAGCCCAAGGGATGATGTTATTTGAGTAAAGAACTGCCGCACATATGGATAT
This sequence comes from Paenarthrobacter sp. NPDC090520, assembly GCF_044769205.1. Lineage (NCBI taxonomy): Bacteria > Bacillati > Actinomycetota > Actinomycetes > Micrococcales > Micrococcaceae > Paenarthrobacter > Paenarthrobacter sp. NPDC090520. The sequence goes on along the minus strand of NZ_JBIVXM010000008.1, from coordinate 214,369 downwards.
GCGATGAAGTATACGTTCGTTTCAATCCAAGCAGCCAGAACCGCGGGAGTAACATCGATCTCCCCAACAACCTTAAATGCGGCAATGTGGTGGGCGCTAATTTCCGTCGCCGCAGTCGGATTAGACGACTCGAAGCAGCTGAGGTTGTGCTCAAGTCGAACTAGTAGCACCTCTTCGTCGTCGAGGTATGCATAACCAGGTTCACCTTTACCCAAGGAAACCTGCATTTCCGTGCGTGCAGAAACAACAGGGCCCGCATGAACTTCGTCAAGACGAATTTCTATCGGTTCGGTGACGGCCACCACGGAAGCGACGTCTTCAGGAGAAACAGATTGATCAGTGACCTCGTGAAGAATATTCAGTAGAGACAAATTTTCACTCCGTTTTAGTGCACGTACGCTGGGGCGGCCACCGCCACGAGGTCGTAGAATTCTCTGCCGACCTCCTGGGGGTGGCCGCCCGCAGAAATACGGACAGCCGGTTGTACGTTTTGGAAAAGTGGCCTTTGAGCCAGCACGGGCTTTGGAGCAAGTTGATGCCAACGCATAGTCGTGTGGTCTGGATTGCGCATGATGCAATTATCGATTTGAGTCATCAACTCAACGTCAGGCAAATCTTCATCCATGTTGAGTCCGCGTTCGTCCATCAGCCACCGAACTACTTCGGACCAAATCCAGAGATTTGAATCCTTTGATCCGACGACGTCGAATGGCGCCGGAAAGTTGCGTGCAGCAGCCCACTTACGAACGCCTTCGCGACTTAGACCTGTACGCAGAGCGATGTCCGATGCCCCGACTAAATCTCGATGCACGCCCAAGGTTTTGACACCCGAAAAGTTCGCTTCGAACCTACGGACGTATGCCAATACTTGATTGGCCGCATCTTCGCGATCAACGTATACGGTGGCCGTGGTTAGACCTGCGGTAGTCGACCACATGACGTCTTGAAAGCTATCCCCGATCTTCTCGAGAACTGCTTCGTTGGTTAGATCTAGATTTTTGAGGCGCAGCGCTACTTCCATGTTCCGTCCCCTTTGTTCTTGTTTCCTGACTATCGCACAGTCAGTTGACAACTGCCAACTCACAGCTTCTTAGAGATGCAAACTCGTTACGCGGGCAGTTGGAGGCGCACTGTGTCGCATTTGGTTTTCAGTTGTGCGACGCGCTCCGACATCGCAGCGACGGTGGGGTTGGCCTGCGGCAACTTGCGCAAATCGAGATCTGCTCGCCTCAGCCCTGAATCTACAGAACGAACCAGTTTCTCCGGAGGAAGATCGAGTTCTTCGGGACGTAGTACATTTTCGACGATCCGCTCAGCGGCCTTTAGCCGCTCGGCGGCACCGTCGAAGACGGCGGCAGCCTCCGTCTTCACTTTTTGGCCGCGATCATGCTTGTCCATCGCCTCCGCCAGCTTTCGCTCGACGGATGACGACATCTCACCACTTTCATCTTGCGCCGACACCTTTGCCAGTTCACATTCGGCTTCATCAATCAAGGCATCGGCGAAGTCGGCCAGTTCCAGCGCCTCTTCCATCCGGAGGTTCTCTTGCCCCTGAGTCACCAAGGCTTCAGCGGCGGTAAGCAACCTGTCGGCGTTGACCAGCAGCTCGCTCACGGCGGCCAAAGGCGACTCAATGCTGCGGTGAGGACATGCCCGCACCTTCTTGCGTGCGCCACGAGCGACATTCTCTGTACTCCCACCGCCAGTGGAATAGACAAGAATTTGGCAGACAAAGTCAGGGCACTTCAGGTACCGGATGTTGTGGTTGTTGGTCTTCTCGCATGACCACCCCAAGCCCTTGGCGATTTCAAACGTCTCACGCCACTCCTTGTCAGTATGAGACCAATCATCCTCGGCCAAGTGAACCCCCGATCATCACGAAAACGGCCTGCTGATTATTGACTTGGGATGATCGGGGCATCTGCGGCCCGGTGGTGCGCGATCCTAGCCAATGAATGCTGTGGTGGCAGGCTTGAAGATCCTGGCAGCCTGACTTCCGCCGAGTACTCATCGGCTCTCCCCCTCGCTAACTGCGAGATCAGCTGTGGGGGCGGTGTCGTCATGATCAACCGTAGGCCCCTGGCCTTTCTCTCTCGCATCTGCAGTCGAGAAATCGTATCGATATACGTTAGAGCCGATTCTTGACGTCCACCCATACTGAACCGTGCGTCGCATGGCCTGTCGTATGGCGGCTTGCGGCTTGGTCCAGGTAGGATCCACCCAACCCCTTCGCCGGAATTCCCGCCATACGTCCTCGTATGTCATTGACTCATGGTTGAGCATCATGAGGGCGGCGATTCGATAGGAAGTATTGGTCTTGTCGGGCTGCCGGCTGACGCCCAAGGCCGGCGGTAGATCCGGCAACTCGTCGCTGAAGCGCTGGGTAAGCATTGGCTCGGGTGAGGCGTCCTTGGACAGCATCCGGCCAACGTTGCGTAGATCAGCTTGAAGGGCGTGAAGCCTACCCTCGGAGGATGCCATGTCCTCTACTGAGGTTGCCTCGAGAAGCGACTTCCAGTACTGTTCGTTGCCCATTTTCTCGACCACCGACAGAAAGCTACTGAGCTCAGCAGCCTCCGAATCCAGCTCTGCCAGCTTGCTGCGGTATGCGGCTCGTCTACGTTCAACTTGATCCAAGCGCTCTTGAGCGTCCTTCTTGGCAAGATCCGTCCAAGCTTCCACCACGTCACCTCCTGCCAGCATTCGGTTCAACCACCCGATTCAGCTTACACGCAGGTCCGTACACATGTGCAACCAGAACACCCACCCGTGTTTCTCGTGTAGGAAACATCAACACTGTAGTTCTGGACGATTACTTGGTTTTCAACAGGCCAATAATCTCATGTTGAAAGTTATCAACACTCTTTCCACATCTTATCCACAGATTTTCCTACACGACTGTGGCATATTGTGGATAACTGCGCTGCTCGAATTTGCCGGCAGATCTGTGGATAACCACCAGGGGACAACTAAACTCCTCATTCGCCCACGAAGAAGCCCTGCCCAGTCCACGCAGGCGTCTTTCTTTTTTGAGCCCTCAGTAGACGCACAGCAAACTCACAGGTTTGGATGGTAAGATGATTAGTGGCGGTCTGGTCCGCCACCCTCTGAGTCCGGCCCCCCGCGTGGCGACGACAACGAAGACAACTGCTACAGATCCAGAATCGCAACACCCGAGACACCTCTCTCTAGGGCTTGCAGACGCGGGGTGTATGCCCGGATATGAGATCGAGATGAACTCCAACAACAACGACCGTGACCGTAAGGTCCAGCAGGACGCGCGAGCCTGGAAAGAGCTGACCGGCTCGAACTACACCACCGCGTTGCGCCAGATCGAATCGCCGCTGGCCCAGGGCCTCCTGGGAGAGCGAATCAGCGCCAGGCGGCTGATCAACACCCTCAAAAACCACCCGCTGATTGGTGCAGACGGCGGTGAATGGGTACTCGGCGAGGCCGGCTTCTATGCCGATACTCAGTGGAGCTTCGACCAGACCAGCGACTATGTCGAGCTGGCCCTGATCATCGAATTCCTGCGGATGTTCACCCCAATCAGTGCGGGCGAAACCCCCTCGGTGAGCAGCTACTCACTGAAACACACGGCGGAGAAATTCCTGAAGCCGCATTGCCACTCCGTCTCCAACGGCCGCATCATCTGGGCGGCAGCTGCGCTGGGACTTCCTATGGTCGAAGACGGCGGCCTAAACCTCCTGGTAGGTGTGTCTGAACAAGAGCATGCCTACGTCAGGCGCATCGTCATTGAAGAACGCCAACCCAAAGGCCACCATCACCGGCCCGCGGGACTCAGGCACCTGAGGACGGCCCTTGAGCAGCATGCGGCCGGCCAGCTTGTTCTTGGCCGCTGGGAGAAGCCGGAGCCGTCGACGGAGGTTTACCCGTTCCACGAGTGGCTGATGCAACAGGCAGGCCGCGATGATGTTGTGGGCGATCTGGCCGGCGACTACTCCGCCGGCGTCGAGGGCAGCTACCACCGCATCGCTGTCACTGCACAGGATCTGCTGGACATCCTCCGGGAGCTTTCAGCCGTGCCCGAAGCCTTCGACTCAGCGCTGGAAGCGATCGTTGAGTGGTCCCGCATCGCGAAACCGGAGCTGCGCGGGGACATGAGCCTCCGCACAGAGCGCATCACCAGCAGCAAAGAAGACACTTCCGGGTGGGGAGCGGGTCCCGGGACGATCGAGAGGTATGAACACCTCTGCCCTTGCGGCCGGGGGCTGATCGTTGAAGAACATGACAACACGCCCGGATTCCGGGAACACGATGTGATCATCGAGTGCGACAAATGCCGCGCATCATGGCGTCGCGTACCTAGCCTGCCGGTGCGCAGTTGGCGCGTCGAGCCGCAGCCTCTGAGTGAAGCAGCCTAATCAAACGCAGAACCCCACCTGATCTGGTCCTCGGATCAGGTTGGGGTTCTTTTTTCAAGGCAGCCAGGAACGATGACGCCCCGCGCGCCTACACTGACGCCGTGGATAGTATCCGCGGTCGCTTCGTCCGCCCATTTCCCTGACGTTGGCGAAAGCGATCGATGCCATCCCCTCCCGCCGGGCACCCTGCATGGAAACACAGTGTTCGGGCCCAAATGGGACGGTTGGCGCAGCCGCGTCACCGGCACTTGGCAACGCTGATGGCCTGTCGGACCCGGTTGCCGCGGCAAGTTCTGACAGCACACTCCAAAGCTCACCCACTCTCCAGCTTGACGGAATATCCGTTATCGACGTTCCGGACGAGGCGTCACTAGGCGAGAGATTCGCCTATTAAACGATGGTTAGCCGTGCCGGCTACTTTGCTGCGGGACGGGCGTTCCCGGCCGCCGACTGAGCCGCGACATGGGAGGGATCTTCTTCGAACAATCCCGGGACATCATCCGGACCCTCAACGAACCCGGTTGGTTCACCGACGGCGCGCACGGCACCTACACAGTTGCCGACTGGTGTGGTCTGGTTTTCATAGGTGTCAGGGAGGCAGCCGCGCGTCCCGGCTTGCCACCGGGATCTGTAGGCATCGCGGGTGAAATTCTTCACCGCCGTCCGACAGCCCTGCCAACTGAGGTTCAGGAACCAAGCCATAGAACACGGCAGCAAGGCATCCCGATCGGATGGCTGACTTCGAAACCGGAAAGCACCTCCAAGAGACTGTTCCAACAGGGGCTAACGAGTTCTCCTCCAACGGAACATAGATCCCGAATATCCTCAAAGTGGCGGCCGTTTGCCACAATCCACCGCGAGGGTGGGCCAGAGAACGGGCTTGTAGTCATGTAACAAAAAGTTCATATTCTCTCTTGCGGATAATGATGTAACTGCTGTTATATGTAGCTCAAGCTAGTTACCTACATCACTTACCCCACCCCTACGCAGGAGCCCACATGAAGTCACGCCCCTTTCTGCCGCTTGGAGCAAGTCTTGGCCTGCTGGCTCTGCTGCTCAGCGGCTGCGGATCGACAGCTACTGACCCGAGCGGAAGCGATCAATCCAGTTCGTCGGGTGGACAATTGAATCAGCAGCTACATGACGCCCTCCCCGAAGAAGTCCGCTCCAGCAAGACCCTTGATGCAGTCATGATCCCGTTTGCCCCGTATGTCATCGAAGAAGAAGACGGCAAGACCGTAAAGGGAGCTTCCATCGAGGTCGCCGAGGTGCTCTCGGGCATTCTTGGCGTGACCGTAAAGACTGAAATCGTCCCCGCGTTCAGTGGAGCGGTTACTGGAATACAAAGTGGTCGCTACGACTTCGGATTGGGCCCTTATGCCGACAATGCCACCACACGGGAAAACTTCACATTCGTGGACTGGATTCAAGAGTTTGTGGTGTTCCTGGTACCAAAGGGCAATCCCGCGGGGATTGCAGGACTCAGTACTGCTTGTGGGCATACTGTTGCTGTTCTCGCAGGCGGCTCGGCAGAATCAGTGGTCAAGAAGGCGAGTGCAGCATGCCCTAAGCCGATCGAAGTACGTTCCTTCGAAGACGCCAACGCAGCAATTCTGGCTGTGCAATCTGGACGTGCCGATGGATACTTCTCGTCACGCGCCAGCCTGGTTTACTACAAGGAGAAGAGTGGGGGGGCTTTTGAACTTGCCGGTGAAGGTGAAGCCAACGGCTTTGAAAACCTGCGGCAGGGTTCCTTCTTCGCAAAAGACTCCAAGCTGACAGAAGTCGTTCTCAAAGCATTCGAAGAGCTGCAGGCAACGGGCAAGCTAGGCGAGATCATGGCCAAATGGGGATTGGCCGAGAACGAAGTGGAAAAGGTAGGGCTCGACCTCGCAGCGGTTGCCAAGTAAAAGCCTCCTAAATATGGATAAGTGAAAGACAACCTGATCATGACAACTAATCCACTGCAACGAAGCAAAGGCGATAGTACGGACCAGGAGATACTTGCGACGGATGCAAGACTGGCCACACGACGACCCAACATCGTGTTATGGGTCGTGTCCGGCATATTCTTCGCTCTCTTCGCGGCGGTTCTCATCGGACTAGCGTCGAACGAGGTTTTTGAATGGGATTCCGTCCTCCGCTACCTAGCGTTCCCAACAGTAGTTAGCGGATTGTTGATGACCCTTCAACTGACCGTAATTGCCATGGCTCTTGGAATCGTGGGCGGCGTGGCGCTAGCCGTCATGCGTATGTCGCCAAGTGTGCTGCTCAGAATCCCTGCAGATGCGTTTGTGTGGTTCTTCCGCGGAACACCGGTGCTTGTTCAGCTGATTTTCTGGTTCAATCTTGCAATCTTTCTTCCAGAAATCCGGATTGACCTGCCTTTTTCATCTAGTCCATTGTTCGTCCTCGATACCAACGAGGCCATCACCCCCTTTGTCGCCTCGCTCCTCGGCTTAGCCCTCAATGAAGCGGCTTACATGTGCGAGATTGTACGCGGTGGTCTGCTCTCCGTCCCTCATGGACAGTCCGAGGCTGCACAATCGCTCGGAGTTGGAAGATTCAAAACGTTCACAAGGATTGTCCTTCCGCAGGCGATGAGGGCTATTGTCCCACCGACGGGAAACCAAGTAATTAGCATGCTAAAGGGAACCTCGCTCGTCTCTGTAATCGCAATGAGCGATCTCCTTTATTCAGTGCAATCGATATATAACCAGAACTTCAAGGTGATTCCGCTTCTAGTGGTCGCCTGCATCTGGTATCTCGCGATCACAACAGTGCTCGACTACTTCCAAAAGCGAATCGAGCGATTCTATGGAAGGGGAACCCGGAGATGAGAACAGCTGATCCGCTGCTACGTATTAGTTCACTTCAGAAGAAGTTTGGTGTCATCGAGGTACTCAAAGGCATCAACCTGGACATACATGCTGGTGAAGTCGTCGTCATTCTCGGACCATCAGGAAGTGGAAAGTCTACCCTGCTTCGGACCCTGAACCAGCTCGAGTCGATTGATGGAGGGGAAATCTCCCTCAATGATGAGATCATCGGTTTTGAGGTAAACCGCGGACGGCTCCGGCACCGTCACGCCAAGGACATCACGGCGCAACGTCGGAAGTTTGGCATGGTTTTCCAACAGTTCAATCTATTCCCCCACATGACTGCCCTGCAAAACATCATGTTCGCTCCGGTCGAAGTTAACAGAGTTCCCCGCGGTGAAGCACGTATTCGCGCAACGGAGACGCTCGAACTTGTTGGTCTGAGTGAGAAGTCCAGTTTCTATCCGAGCCAACTTTCCGGTGGACAGCAACAGCGCGTTGCCATCGCACGTGCGCTGGCTATGCAGCCTCAAGTAATGCTGTTCGACGAGCCTACTTCGGCATTGGATCCCGAGCTCGTCGGTGATGTACTGGCCGTGATGCGTGACATCTCATCCAGAGGTCAAACCATGATCGTCGTAACTCACGAAATCGGCTTCGCCGTTGATGTCGCCGATCGGATTGTATTCATGGACGGCGGGGTCGTCGTCGAGCAAGGTGGTCCAGAGTACATCATGAAGGAGAGTACAAACCCGCGTCTTCGTTCATTTCTAGCTCGCATGGAACGCACATGAGTGTTGCGTCACCTGAAGGCGACCTCATGCTGCGGCTCGCGGCGCTCAGCCCAGCCACCATCGGCCACCATCCGTCGGCCCGTAGTCTGGGGCCGTTGAGGCCTTTGGTGGCAGGCACTGCAATGACAGGGCGATGCCTTCCTGTTCGCATCAGAGTGCCCGACGCCTCGTACGTACACTTGGCGGTGGATGCAGTGGAACCCGGCGACGTGATCGTCATAGCGTGCGAAGGTGGGGGATGGCGAGCACCAGTTGGCGGAATTATCGCTACATTGCTTGCAGAACGAGGTGCGGGCGGGATAGTCATAGATGGGCCGGTGGCAGACTCGGAGGAGGTGGCGGCATCCGGCTTACCGGTCTTTTCTCGTGGCCGGTCGGTATGCACGACGTACGTTGACGATGGTTCCGGGTCCTTGGGTAGAACGATTAAGGTCGCCGGCGTAAGCGTGGCTCGTGGTGACATCGTTGTTGGCGACGATGACGGCGTACTTGTGATTGACCCTGTTGTTGCGGCAGAGCAGCTCCCTCGCTGGGAGGCAGCAGAGGCCCAAGAAGCAGATTTTATCCGCCAGTTCCTGGCGGGCACACCACTTGGCGTGTTAACAGGTGCCCTCGCTGCAACCCATACAGATGGTCGGCAGTCCTCTTCTAGTCACCGGAGAACCAAATGAGCATCCCAGATGAATTAAGGGTCGCGGCCTGCCAGACATCGTCAGGATCAAACATTCAAGCCAATCTGGAGGAAGTCGAAGCCGTCCTTGACTTGGCCGCCGAACATGGAGCGCGCTTAGCTGTGCTTCCTGAAGGAATCGACTACATGGGAACTGCTGACAGGGTGCGCGAGGTCTCGCGGGATCTTCGCAGTGACTTCTTCAGCCAGCGTATCGCTGAGAAGGCCGCAGAGCACCGCATGTGGGTGGTCGGCGGCAGCCTTCACGAGCGAGTAGCCGGCAGCGATTTAACCGCCAATACTTCACAGCTGTTCGACCCGACTGGCCGGCGCGTGTCTACTTTCAGCAAGATGCACATGTTTGACGTCGAGCTTGCCGATGGTTTTAGCTATCGCGAATCTGATGACGTACAGGCTGGATCCCGCATCAGCTTTTCGGAAGTAGATGGGGTAGGTGTAGGAACAGCGATTTGTTATGACCTGCGGTTTCCTGAACTCTTTCGTCTCTACGCCATGAAGGGAGCGCGAATTGTTGCCCTACCCGCCGCATTTACATTCACAACCGGAGCTGACCACTGGGAACTGCTTGTGCGCGCCCGAGCCGTGGAGAACCAGATCTTTATGATTGCCGCAGGACAAATCGGAGCCTACGAGCCAAATGGACGGAGCTACGGCCGGAGTATGATCGTTGACCCGTGGGGCACAGTCTTAGCAACGGCTCCGGACAAACCGGGGACTATTGCCGTAGCAGACATCGACTTTGGCATCCAGGATGAGGTTCGACGGCGGGTTCCATCGTTGGCAAATCGTCGCCCGGACGTATATGACTTGCGGGAGCTCTAATGAACGCTCTTCCCCGATTAGGCGCCTGGATTGCCTCGGGTAGCTTTGCCGCCATTGAGATAGCCGCCAAAGAAGACGTCAGCTTCTTCGTGATAGACGCCGAACATGGTGCCATCGACGAAAGCACACTAAACGCGGTGATCCCGCTCGTCCATTCATATGGAAAGGAGGTATTAGTCAAGGTTCGCGCACCAGAACGAGCCAGCATCCAGCGAGCCTTGGACTTTGGCGCTAACGGCGTCATTATTCCCCACATTCAAGGAACGGCCCATGCTCGAGAAGTTTGCGGATATGCAAAGTTCCCTCCCCTGGGTGATCGTAGCCTGGCGGCGGAGCGCGCGCTGGGTTACGGATCCCTGACACCGGAGTGGATTGCCGATCAGGACCGTAGCATAAAGTGCTACCCGATGATCGAGGATGAATCTGCTCTTCTCGAAATCGAGCAGATTGTTGCGCTTCCTGTGGTTGATGGCGTTTTCCCGGGTCCCAGCGATTTGGCTATTCGCCGAGGGAGGGGTTGTTACGAGCGGACCGAAGACGATTTCGCCGATATTCGCCGTATTGCCGATGCATGTAAGGCCGCAGGAAAGAGTTGGATTCTGCCGGCATGGTCAGAACAAGAGCAAGAACTTGCAATCAACAACGGCGCCCACGGCATCGTGGTAGCCAACGAATACACTGCTCTGTCAAACGGGTTCGCCGGCCTAGTCTCTGCTGCCAAGTCACGGTTCGCCCGTACGTCTTGCTTGAGCCCTACCGTCTCCGCTGAACATCCCGGCGGACGCGCGCCTGATAGGTAGGGCTTTTGTCAAGAGGACAGGGGTACGCCTTCCGCCGCTGATTGTCGTGGACCGCGCGTTCGTGTCCGTTCGGGGCTTGAGATGGTGGCTGGCGCGTTTTGATCGACTTTGGCGCTGGCAGACTGAACTTTGGTGCTGTCAGACTGATATGTACGGGTTGGTTTCCGCCGCAAGGAAGGGTCTGCTGGTCAGCACCAGCCGGCCAGGTCTCGGGCGACGTTGGCGATGACCCGGCCTTTGTGACGGGCTTCGAGCTGGTCCCATTTGTGATGCAGGCCGTGGTTGCCTTGGTGACCACGGACGCTGCTTTGCGTCGGCTGCTTACTCACGGGCACGTATCTCACGGCTGTCGTTGTTATAGGGCCGCCGATGGTGCCAGACTGCCTCGACCAAGAGGCGCCGGGCATGGCTGTTGCCTGTTTTCGTGATAACACCCAATCACCTCCTTTCGTTTCCGCTGGCCGCCACTGATACTGTCGCTGGCCAAGGTGGACCTAAGGTCACTGACAGACAAATGAGTTCCTAAATGGGACCATTTGAACGGCAGAAACTTGAGGCCATGAGAAGCATATCCCGGTCAAGGCTCAGCCGACGCAAAGCAGCGTCCGTCGCACCAAGGCAAAGTCGGCTGCTGGCCAGCCCCTTGGCCGCGACAAAGCCGCACTAGCATGGCCAGAATAGCTGAGCTTCGGGACTCCAAGCACTGATGAAACTGGCGTTCCTGTCCGTCTTATTCGAAGATGCTGGCTTTTACTGCCATTTTTTGCCACTTGAGTCGTAGAGCCTGATGATTACTGGTCGCCAGTCTAACCATTCGTGGATCCGCAAGCCGGATAGACTTCTGTTGTATTGATACGTGAACCGGATTAGTTCCCATTCTGGCTGATTGCTTCCCGTGATTTGAGGTTTATCACCTATGAGAGTATCACCGCGGATTCTGGTTTTATCCCTTGGTAATTATCGTAGTCTCCGCCATTTCTGGGCCAAGGCGCCTTTGAATCCAACGGAATTTATCGGACGCGCAAGTCGGATTACTGAGCCACGGACTCGTACAAAGGGCTACGTCGATGCCGGACCTCCGCATGTCGTTCACGGCTTCGATCGCACCCTCCACCGGTTTCCAGTCTGCGAATAACCCGGTTCATCCACTACAGCGGCAGTAGCCTGAGACTGAGCCCATCGAATAGGTTGAAACGCTCTCGTTGTCCTGCATCTGCGATGACCAATTGAGGGAACATGCTCCGTTGGGACGCCACAAAGTGGTTCTCCCACCGGCACATCACCTCATCCACGTCGACCAGTAAGATCGGCGCGCGGCCTGCCGCAGAGGTGCAGCGGTCCACCGCTGCGAGAAATTCATTGCTGAAGGGTCAAAGTCTCACTTTCCGTGACTTGTTGTCGTAGTGTCGCCCAGCGACAGTTCACTTGTAATTCGCCGTCGAAGGGGCGTGGGCGGACATTCACAAGTGATTCGCCGCAGCTAGCCGCGACAACGCAGCAGCGACCTATTCCAAGGGTTGCCCAATCGTTGTCGTCTATGGCTCCACGACGGAGTACTCGGGTTTTCTTTCGAAGCGTGAAGCTAGCCGTGCGCCAGCCCGGACCAGATAGCGTTCCGGATCGTTCATGGCTGCTTTCTGTGCTTCCGGTCGACAAAGTCAGGAAAACGTGCCGAGTCTGCCAGACGCGGGGTCTTCCGACAACTTTGACGAAGTCGGATTGTTTATCGAATCGGTCCTTTCCGGAAATCAGAATATCCGTGTCCTTTAGGCGCGTCGGTAGCTGAAAAAGTTCTGCAACATGGTCCGACCCTGACAGTAAGTCCCTCCCCATCCCATCAGCCGTACCCGGTTCCACCTCCCGCTCCTGCTCCGCGGCTTTGCGGGTCCACTTCAAAAACGGACGCGAACCGTTACAACGTAGCGTCCATGTCCTCGATATCGCTCGACTGGGCACCTTTTTGCGGTCCAAACACGGCCGCGGATCCGCTGGCCCCGTTCAGAGGGTTCCAGACGTCGGTCAAAATGACCACCCCGTCTTTCGGCAAGGGTCGGGGTGGTTGGCGTCTACGCTGTTGGCCATTCCAGCGCCGCTATTACCCGGTCCGATCGGTTTTCCACAGAGTCAAGGATCCGGCACCCAAGTTTATGAGGCATTCCCTCTCCCCCATCAGTGCAGGCGCTTCCACCAACGCCTAGGGATTAGCCAGGTGACACCAGCGTCCAGGGCAGCGGCAATGGCCTGTCCGAAGCCCCTGCTGTACGCATCCCTAGCTGCGGGAGACTGCATGAGAGTGAGACCGCTGGTGGCCGACAGTTCGATAACCCCGGTACTGCCTTTAAGAGGGTCGGAGGACAGCCACTCAGTTTCACAAGGTCAATCATCGGGGCCGGTGATCTTGACAGTGCGGCGTTCGGATCGGTGGAAAACGGTCGCCAAGGCATCCACGGTACGCTCGCCGCCATCGGCCATGGGAGCGAGCTGGATGTGGTCCTCAGGGCGCACGGTTGACCATCCACGGGCAAGACTCCGTACAACAGTGTCGGCGGTTGCGGACCCTTTGAATGAATCCGGGGCGATAAGGATCCGTGCACGCCCTACTCTGCCGGTGATTTGTGTCGCCCAGGAGTTGGGAGAGTTCGCTTTCGTTGACGACCAGAACGTTTACGTGACGAAGAAGCCGCACTGACTACGGATGTCCTAATTTCGCTGGTGCCCGAGGGCGCTGACACGGTTGGCCTATTTGATGACAAGGTCTTCGACCAAATGAAGCCCGGCTCTGTGTTTATTAACGTCGGGCGTGGGCTGACAGTTAACGAGACCGCACTCGTTGACGCGCTGGAGAACGGACGTCTCCGAGTGGCTGTGATTGATGTCACCCAAAATGAGCCATTACCTCAGGACTCACCGCTGGGGACAGCAAAGAACTTGGTCGTCCCGCCGCATATAGACGGCAAGGCCGCGGGGGGCCGCGCAGCTTATTCGTGAAAATCTTATTGCTCTCCGCAACGGTCGCATACTGCAAAACACCGTCAGGTGATCGCTAAATGGGCTGGCGGACGCGTTGAAGGACGGCAGTGCCGCCTCAGTTTGGCTAGTCGAGGGTCCGATAAGGAAAGGTATTGCTCCGTCGTTTGTCCAGCGGAAGGGTGTAACGTCTTGTCATTCTCAAGGCGCTATCGGGGGCGATGTAAGATTTGTTTCAGCTTCTTATCAGAAATAGCTCCCACATCGGAGCTGGGCGATTCCCTGAGGGCGAACGGATGCAGCGGAGGTTTCCTTGACGCAGAATCAAGCTCGCAGCGCTGCGACCCACTCAGACTCAAGAACTGGCAAGTTATTGGGAGCTACCGTTGCGGAGCTCACTCGGTCTGAGCTTGGTAGGTTCAGCCCCAGCGAGACCAAAGTGGCCAGGGCTCTCCTGGCGACGTACCCGGCCGCTGGGCTCGAAACTGTGGCTGACCTGGCCGCACGGGCCAAGGTGAGCGCACCCACCGTGTTGCGATTTACCTCCGCTTTGGGGTTTGAAGGTTATGCGGCTTTTCAGAAGGCTCTTGTCCGGGAAGTCCATGAGGAGATGGGCTCCCCACTAAGGCGCCTGAGCGAACCGGATTCCAATGATGGGAGGGCACGTGTTGGGTCCGATTCGACGGCTGTTCTTGTGGACGGATTGGTCAACACCTTTCAGGCTCTCCCGGAATCCGAGATGAGGACAGCCGTCAAACTCCTCGCCGACAGGCGGCTGAACGTACACCTCATCGGCGGCAGATTCAGCAGCGTATTGGCCACCTATCTGAACACCCACCTTGTCCTGATGCGACCCGATGTGAGGCTGGTGCCGGGCAGTGGACACGAGAAGATGTCCGCCCTGTTGGATCTAGGGAGACGGGATGTCCTCGTGGTTTTCGATTTCCGGCGCTATGACAGAGACGTCATTGAATTCGCCAACATCGCCAGCCGAGGCGGGACACATGTCATTTTGTTCACGGACCCGTGGTTGTCTCCGGCCGCGGAGGTCGCAGAGGCGGTGCTCACCGCTCGCGTTGAGGCGCCTAGCCCATTTGACTCGTTCGTATCAGCAATGGCGGTTGTTGAGCAAACCATTGCTGCCGTGGCCGATCACATTGGCAGGCCCGCACGCGAACGTCTGACACGTATCGAAGCCATGCAGCCTGGGGAACCAAGCGCGTAAAGCGCCAGAAACCGTCCGGCGCTGTGTGGGCGCCCTGAGCCTGCTTCTGGGACCACCACGTCCTTCCCTCAACGCCCTCGCATAGCGGTGGAGCCCTTTGGCAATAGCGCTGCACCTCGTACGGCAGTGAAAGCCAGCTTTCGCCTTGACGCGCCAGCACATTCCTGCCGCTGCGTCATGCGCGCCCGAAGCTATACCCGGGCTACTCCTCAGCGGCAGCCATCTTCCCAATCTGTCTAATTTATTACAAACTCTCTCTTGACTGGTTCGTTGTAATGAATTTTACTGGTTGTGAACGAGTGACGTGATCCAAGACACCTTGCGTCCACTGGTAGACCACATTGCCGGGAGGCCTTCATGACATATCCAGAAATTTTCGTCGCCACCTGCGACCTTTCAGGCAAAGTGCGCGGCAGGGGTACTCCGTCGGAGTCGTACGATTCCGTGCTTCGGTCGGGCCTTGGGTGGGTTCCTGCCAACTTGGGCATCACCGCCTTCGGAGACATCGCTCCCAAAAGCGCATTCGGTTCAACCGGGGACCTGCGTCTGAAGGCCGACAAGTTCTCCGAAATTACTGTCCCGGCCGATGGTGAGACGCCGGGGATGAAGCTGTTTCTGGCCGATTTGACAAACCCGGACGGGAGCGACTGGGGGTGCTGCCCGCGTACATTCCTACGGAAGGCGCTGAGCGAATTCACAGCTGCCACTGGCTTGCGGGTTGTCGCGAGTTTCGAACATGAGTTCGTCCTTAATGGGCTGCCGACATCAGATCCGTTCTCGCTCCGGCGTCATCGGGACGCGGAACCATTCGGGTCGGATCTCATCCGACTGCTGACTGACTGCGGATTGGCCCCGGAGAACTGGTTGCCCGAATATGGTCCGGACCAATTTGAAATCACCCTCGAACCGTCCGAGGCCCTGATCGCGGCAGACAGGGCAGTCCTGCTTCGCGAGTTGGTTCGCGATCTTGCGATCCGCCGAGGCCTTCAGGCATCCTTCGCCCCTCTTCAGGATCCTGACGGTACGGGGACCGGCGTGCACATCCACATCAGCCTTGTCGATGATCAGGGAAGGCCTGTGCTTTTTGATGAAACCCGGCCCGGGCGCCTCTCTGAGATTGGCGCCAGGTTCAGCAGCGGCGTCCTGCGGCATGCCCGGGCGCTGACCGCCTGGACAGCACCGAGTCCCGTTTCTTTCCATAGGCTGACTCCTCACCGATGGAGCGCAGGCGGAGTCTTTCTTGCCGAACGAAACCGTGAGGCGCTGCTACGCATTTGCCCGACCAGCTCGATGGGCGGTTCAGCACCAGAACGCCAGTTTAACCTTGAATACCGGGCAGCGGATGCTACCGCGAATCCTTGGTTGGCGCTAGGCGTACTCATCCGTGCCGGACTCACCGGCATCAAGGGAGGCCGTGACTACCCTCTTCCCGAGGTCTTCAGTGAAGAATCCACCGAGGCGGAGCGGGCCGATGTCCCAGAACTTCCGGGTTCGCTCGAGGAAGCCCTTGTATGCCTGGAACAGGACCACGTCGTCTCATCCTGGTTTGACCCGGACCTCCTCTCAACCCACATCGCTGTCAAGCGCCACGAGGCGGAACTGACGGCTTCGCTTAACGACGTGGAGAAGATACGGAAGGTTGCAAGTGTCTACTAGAAAGGAAACGCTCCTCAGCCGCTCTATCCAGGACGTCTCGCTGGTGGACCACCACGTTCACGGAGCTCTCAAGGACGACGTTTCCCAAAGCGTCTTCGAAACCCTCATTACCGAGTCGGATCGTGCCATTCCCGCCTGGATGTCTCAGTTCGACTCGCAGGTGGGCTTCGCCATCCGCCGCTGGTGCGCGCCGGTATTGGGCCTTCCCCGGCACGCCGCCGCGGCCGAATACATGAAAGCACGGGCATCCTTGGGCACGGACGAAGTCAATCGCCGCCTTCTGTCGGGTGCCGGCGTCGGCCACTTTCTCGTGGAGACCGGATACAGAGGAGATGAAATCCTCAACCCGGAACAGATGGGCCAGAGCGCTGGGCAACGTGCCAGCGAAGTCGTCAGGTTGGAGGCAGTGGCGGAATCCATCGTGGAATCCGGTGTGACGGCGAAGTCTTTCCCCGAGCGGTACGTGCAGGCCTTAGCGAACGCCACCACGCACGCAGTAGGAGTCAAGAGCATCATCGCCTACCGGTGGGGTTTTGACTTCGAACCCGCCAGGCCCGCCAAAGTCGCCGTAATCGAAGCGGCCCGGAATTGGTTGGAAGCATTTGCAAATGGTGGCCCGCTCAAAGTCGAAGACCCTGTTCTACTGCGCTTTTTCCTTTGGGCCGGCGTCGACCGGGGACTGCCTATACAACTTCACACCGGGTACGGGGATCCCGATCTGCGTCTGGACCGCTGCAACCCACTGCTGTTGACACCATGGATCAAGCTTATTGAGCCCGCCTCGGTGGACATCATGCTGCTGCATTGTTACCCCTACCATCGGGAAGCGGGTTACTTGGCCCAAGTTTTCCCGCACGTCTACTTCGATGTCGGTCTCGGCGTTAACTACACGGGGGTGCAGTCCGAACAAATCCTTGCTGAATCCCTTGAGTTGACGCCTTTTTCCAAGCTTCTCTTCTCATCTGACGCCTGGGGCCCGGCTGAGCTGCACTACTTGGGCTCTGCGCTATGGCGACAGGGCATGACTAATGTGCTCCAGCGATGGGTGGACGCAGGTGACTGGTCCGAGGACGACGCAATTCGCGTTGTGAATATGATCGCGACTGAGAACGCAACGCGGGTCTATAAGCTTGCTGGTGGCCGTTCATGAACGATCTTTTAGATGTTCTTCAGGCCCGTCTCGACGAAGAACTCGTTGAAGCATATCGGCTGCGCGAAGAACTTCATCGGTTCCCACATGTTTCCGGGGCTGAGGGACCGACTTGTCAAAGACTCCTTAACGCCCTGCCGCTTGAAGCCACGGTTGTTCCCGTCGCCCAAACGGGGGCCTTGGTGCGTGTCGGAGGCACGGGACCAGCTGTGGCGCTTCGTGCTGAACTTGATGCATTGCCCACACAGGAGACCACGGGGCTGGCTTGGTCATCGGAACATCCACACGTCATGCACGCCTGTGGCCACGACGTCCACATGGCCGCTGCGGTGGCTCTGGCGCGGGCTGTTGCGGATACCGCAGGAACGGTACCATTGCTTCTTATCCTCCAGCCGAGGGAAGAAACCTACCCCTCCGGCGCCAAGGACATTTGCACCGACAAAAGCCTGGACAACGAAGAAGTCATCGCGGCCATTGGGGCGCATCTGCAACCGCTCCTTCCCAAGGGCACGGTCGCATGTACCACGGGCGCGGTCAACGCCTCCTCTGACGAGTTCAAGATCACCGTTGACGGCCAGGGCGGCCATGCCGCCTACCCGCACTTGACCGTCGACCCGGTGCTCACTCTGGCCCAACTTGTGGTGGCCCTTCAAAGTATCATCAGCAGAACCACCGATCCCATGGAATCGGCCGTGCTCTCCGTGACAACTTTGAGCGCCGGATCCGCCCCCAACGTGGTTCCCGGAACGGCAACAGCGCGAGGAACCGTCAGAGCCATGAGCGTCCCAGTCCGGAAACACATCCTGGGCAGGTTGGAAGATATCTCCAAGAATGTCGCTGCCGCCCACGGGTGTAGCGCCCACGTTGAAATCACTCATGGGGAGCCGGTCCTGGAAAATGATCAGACGCTCGCGCTCACAACCCGGCCCCTGTTGCAACGAATGGGCTTGGAAATCAACGGCACCCTCCGGTCAGCGGGCTCAGACGATTTCGCATACTTCTGCGAGAAGTACCCCTCGCTGATGATGTTCGTTGGTACCGACGACCAAAACGAAAGACTCCATTCAAGCAGTTTTGCCCCGGACAATACCCACGTCCGTGACGTGGCCTATGCAATGCTCAGCGGTTACGCCGCTGCAGCTTCACTTGGTGTCACGCATGCCCTAACACGAAGCGACGACGCTGCGGTCATCAAGGCATAACACCCACGCACCGACTTTCACCGGAGCTGGGCCCAACGTGCATTGGACTGGCAGAACAAACCCCTATGCTCTGCCAGTCCAAGCCACAGGGATGACCGCCACATGCGGCCTAACCCGTTTGAAGGACTGATCCTTCCGCCCCTCAACCCAGGCCCGGACAATACGCCGCCTCTCCCCTCCTAACGCGGGAGGGCGTCACGGCCACTTCTAATCTTCCAGGAGAAACAATGCGGGACTCTTCGAATCACGCTTCCACTAAAACAAAGCCCAAGCTTCCGCTGTGGGCTGCCCTGGCACTGTCACTGGCGACAGTCGGGCCAACCCTGGCGATGTCCGGAAACGGCCAAGGCCTCATCGGCATCGTTGGGAAATCGATTCCCCTGGTCTTTGTCATCGGTCTGGTTGCAGTCGGTCTGGTCGCGTACGGTTTCGTTCGGCTAACCAGGCATCTGAACCACGCCGGTTCCGCCTACGCGTTGGTGGGCGGGACGGTTGGGCCGCGCGCCGGATTCTTCGCAGGCTTTGCCATGCTGGGCGCGTATCTGGCTTTCTCCATCGGGACACTTTCATTGACGGCAGCTTTCGTGAACTCGCTGCTTGTGCAGCTCCAAGGAGGCAGTGCGGACCCGTTCCAGATCCCTTGGCCGCTGCTGCTGATCGTCAGCTCTGTTTTGTCATTGGTTCTGGCCGGCCGAGAAGCTGCCATGATCGCAAAAATCCTGCTCATCATCGAGGGCGTCGGCATCGTCGCCATGATCGTCCTCGTCGTAGTGATTTTCGCCCGTGGCGGAGCCTCGACCACGGGGGTGGATTTCTCTGTCCTGAGCTTCGATGGGGTGAACGTTGACCAGATAATGGCTGGGGTGGTCGCCGCCTTCCTGTCATGGGCAGGCTTCGAAGCGTGCGCGTCCCTCGGGGAAGAAACGGACAATCCCAAACGGAACATTCCCCGTGCGCTCGGCGGAACACTACTTATTACCGGTGTCTTGTTTGCCGTCGTCATGTTCTCCCAAACCATTGGATTCGGAACCGACGACGCCGGACTGGCCCGTATGCAAACGTCCAGCAACACGCTCGGTGACCTCGGCCATGACTACATCGGTACGGTGTTCAGCCTGATCATCATCTTCACCGGTATCTGCGCCGCTTTCGGTTGCCACGTCGCCACGTCCGCCACAGCGGGACGCATGATTTACGCCTTCGCCCGGGACGGATTCGGTCCATCATCGCTGAGCTTACTCGATGAGAAGAACCAGGTTCCCCGCCGCGCAACGATCCTTGTCGTGATCCTGGCGCTGGTAGCAGGCCTCCTCTGCAGCTTTACGGGATGGCCGGTCATGGGAACCAACAATCCGCCCATCGACATGTACTTTCTTTTCGCAGTCGCAGGTGCGGTGTGCCTTATGGTGGCCTACTTCATGGTCGAAGTTTCCGCCATCTGGTTCACTGGAAACCGCCGTTTTGATGTCATCCACGGTGGCCGCAGCCGCTTTCTGGGTATCGCGCTCCCGGCCGTTGGCGCTGTCATTATCGCCCTTGTCATTTGGTTCAACGTTAAGGACGCGGCCACTCCGGACGCGGCACCGCTGCTGGGCCTGTATTGGTGCGGCATCGGGCTCATCGTGGCATTCGCAGCCTCGCGGGCCGCAGTCAAGGTGGGCATCGCCCTGACCAAGGAACTGAACCTTGACCCGGTCCGGAAGACAGAGCCGCAAGGCACGGAAACCCTCTCACAATGACGAGTCTGTACGAGCGGGACGGCCGTTCGATCGCAGCCATTGAACGGCTTCGCTTCTTCCCGGCCGAAGTTGAGCGCGGTCACGGATCAATTCTCTTCGAGCCATCCGGGCGCAAATTACTGGACCTGTCCGCTTCCTGGACCGCGTCAGGTCTAGGACACGGACATCCGGCCATTGTTGCTGCTGTCAGTGAAACTGTCAGAAACGCCGCTGGTGCCAGCGCATTGTCAGCTGCCAATCCGCAGGCAGTCGGTCTGGCAGAGGACCTCCTGTCTGCGGTGCCCGGCACCGGGGAGCGTCGAGTCTATTTAGGCAATTCAGGCTCCGACGCCAACGACGTCGCCATCCGGGCATGCCGCCATGCCACAGGCAGGCCCACAGTCCTGGCCTTTGAAGGCGGCTACCATGGCGGCATCGGCACGGCGATGGCGGTTTCCGGCGTTCACGTGGCTTCAGGCCAACAGCGGGACAACAACGTCGTTTTTCTGCCCTACCCGAACCCGCTCCGTCCGGCGAACGGGGGTGATATAGCCTCCACCGTTGACGCTATTTTGGACCAGGCCCGTCACCACCTTGCAACGGGTCGAATCGCTTGCCTCATCGTTGAACCCATCCTCTCTGACGGCGGGCTTGTCATCCCGCCGGCCGGGTTTCTTTCCGAACTGCACGCTTTATGCGGGAGCTTTGCCGTCCCCCTGATTTGTGACGAGGTCAAAGTTGGCCTGGCACGCCCAGGCTCTCTCCACGCTTTTGCTCTGGACGGAATAGAACCCGAGATCGTGGTTCTGGGGAAAGCACTTGGTGGAGGCCTACCCCTCTCAGCCGCGGTAGGACCAGCAACCATCATGGATACTGCACCTGCCTCGGCTCTTCTCACCACCGCTGGAAACCCTATCTGTGCTGCCGCTGGCCGGGCCGTTATCCGGACGCTGATTGAGGAGGACTTCGCTGGCCGGGCCAGAACTGCAGGAGCGCGCCTTTTCGCGGCGCTGCAACGGATTGCAGACGGACACGGGATCGAGGCCGGCCGGTCAGCTCACCGTATCGGCGAGGTCCGCGGCCAAGGCCTCGTACTAGGCGTGGAACTCGTCGCGGACAGAGCAAGCTTGGAACCCGACAACGACCTGGCCCAGCGAACGGTCTACCGGGCCTGGCAACTAGGGGCGATCGTTCACTACGTGGGCGGCAATGTTCTGGAAATCACCCCTCCCCTCGTCATCACAGACGAGCAGATAGATCAGGCTGCCGACATCATCGACCGCTCCATCAGTGACGCGATCGCCGGCCGGGTGACCGATAAGGATGTTGAAAAGTTCGTGGGCTGGTAGACATCACAACACGTCTGAGTCTGAAGAGATGCACAAGACGTGAAACGAAAGGCTTTCCCCCTAGGAGCACGACCCTCAAGGCATCTGCTCGGTTCCCCTTCTCAGGAAACACCCCCAACGAAAACCCAACGAGGAGTCCGCCCACTTGTTTCCAGATACCAGCCTGCCGTACGCCGACCTTCGTATCATTTCAGACCAGTCGAGGGACGGCTGCAAAGTTGAAGACCCAAATGTGAATGTCCTGGCGGGAGCAAAAGCCGTCAACAGTTCTGACTGCGGCACGCGGAAGCCGGCCAGGGAACTGAAAAGGCTCTTCCCTGGCCGGTTTCTGCGGGAATTAGAAGCTCTTCATCCGGCGGTGGTATCGACAGCGCGCCTCACGGCTGCCACCAACTGCTCGACATCGGTCTCAGTAGTGTCCCAGGAACACATCCCGCGCACCTCACCGCGGCTATGACCCCAGTCGTAAAAACGGAAGGACTGCCGTACCAGGTCCGCCGCCCCTGGCGGGAGGGTGGCGAAGACAGCATTGGACTGGGTCAGCTGAGTGCAGGTGATGCCGTCGATGTCTTGAATACCGGAGCGCAGCAACTGCGCCATCTCGTTGGCGTGTCCTGCAGAGTCCAGCCAGAGTCTCCGGATAGGAGGGCGATGAGCTGGGCTGAGACGAATCGCATCTTGGAGGGCAATTGCATATTCAATTTGCGCAAGTAGTTCATTCCCGGGTCAGATTTTGATCCGATCCAGAGGACAGCTTCGCCGAACAGGAGACCGTTCTTGGTGCCACCGAAGGAGAGCACGTCCACTTCTGAATCAGTGGTGAACGCCTTCAGGGGCAAGCCAAGGTATGCCGCAGCGTTAGCCAGCCTGGCCCCGTCTAAGTGCAACTTCATTCCCCGGGCATGGGCGTGGTCGGCGATCCTGGTAATCTCCTCAGGGGTGTAGCAGGTCCCCAGCTCTGTGGTCTGAGTGATGGAGACGACCAGCGGTGGGGCCCTGTGCTCATCGCCCCATCCCCATGCCTGGGCGTCGTTCAGATCCTGAGTGAGTTTCCCGTCCGGAGAGGGGACGGAAAGCAGTTTGATGCCGCCGACCCGTTCCGGGGCTCCGTTCTCATCGGTGTTGATGTGGGCCCGTTGCCGCGCAGATCACAGCGCCCCACCTAGGCAGGAGGGCCTGAAGAGCCAGGACGTTCGCTCCCGTTCCATTAAATACCGTGTACGCGGTGACGCCGGATCCGAAGTGCCCCGTATGACCTGCTGTAGCCGTCGGGTATAGATGTCTTCGCTATAAGCGGTGACGTGCCCCCCGTTGGCGACCTGAACGGCGTCGATGATTTCGGGGTGGGCTCCGGCGTAATTGTCGGAGGCAAAACCTCTGTAGTCCGGGTTGTGGAGCCTGCCGGCATCAGTGAACTGCTCTGTGCTGTCCAAGTGAACGCTCACGACAAGGCCACCAACGGTTGGCCAGCCTTCAGTGGAAGGCGTAGCCCATTAAGCTTGTCAGCTTCCACTGCGAAGATCAGTTCAACAGCTTCGGCTAGAACAGAGACATCGGTGAACCCTGGGAACTTTCGACCGGGTTGCGCGGCACTCATCCGGTCGTCCACGAGCGCCTTCACGATAAAGATCAACGCCGCTGCGCGCTGTTTCGTCTCGATGGTCCCGTCTCCGGGCAGTTTCCTGCGGAAACCGTCGGCCACGGCCAGCGTCCAGGCCTCCGCCGCCGATTTCACGGCAGCGTACGCGGCACCGTCGGCGGTGGGTGCAGACGCGGACTGCGCAGAGACGATGGCGAGGCGTCCAGCGGGCGCGGCCAGCAGGTCGCTGTAGAACGCCCGGCTGGTGTTCCTGAGTGTGGTCAGAACGCTGGTGTTCAGGAATTCCCAGTCGTATCGCTCTGGTCAGGTATGCTTCCTCCCCCCCGCCACCCTCCCACCAGGTGGATCAGACCCTCGGCCGGGCCGAGGTCGACACGGATGGAATTGGCGAGGTCTTCAACGGACTGCAGGTCGGAGAAGTTGCAGACGTAGCCGGTAACATTGTCATGAGCTGCGGCGAGCTCGTGTACGCGGTCTTCTACGATGTCTACGCGGCGACGCGGGCACCGGCGTCAGAGAGGGTGCGGACCACGGCGAGGCCGGCTGCACTGGTGGAGCCGGCGACGACAATGGTCCGGCCATCAAGGAACTGGCTCACTGGCTGATCTTCTCCTGGATCTGGAGGAAGCTATGGCCCGTGATGCCTTCGGTGGAGGCGATGACGTCACGCATCTTCTTCTCCAGAGCTTCGTAGAACATGGACAGCGGGAACTCGTCATCCAGGACTTGATCGGTCAGGCCCCGGGGCGGTCCATCCAGTGGGAGGGCATCCGGCCCCTTAGCCCACACCGATGCCGGATGAGGTGTGACGGTTTCGGAAATGAGGTCGTAGGCGGCCAGCCAGTGGGCAGCCTTGGGGCGGTCGATCGAGCGCCAATAGAGTTCTTCGATGCGGATGCCGAGTTCGACGACAACGCTGGCGACATCCTTCCAATCAATGCTGAGCTTGCCGTCGGTCCAGTGCAGGACCCGGTGCTGGTGCATCCAAGCGAACAGCAACTGTCCGCCAAGGCCGTCGTAGTTGCGGACTCGGGGACCGGTGATCGCGAACCGGAAGATCCGGTCGAAAAGCACAGCGTACTGGACGAGTTTGGCGTGCTTGCGGGCACCCTCGGAGGCGTTTTCGTCTTTTTCGATGATGACGGATTCACGGAAGGCGGTCAGGTCGCAGCGCAGTTCTTCGAGGGAATAGAGGAAGAAGGGCATCCGCTGCTTGATCATGAACGGATCAAACGGCAGGTCCCCACGCATGTGGGTCCGGTCGTGGATCAGATCCCACATAACGAAGGCCCGCTCCGTCAGGTGCTGATCTTCCAAGAGTTCGGCGGCGTCAGCTGGAAGCTCAAGGGAGGTGATGTCCGCTGCTGCCCGTAGAACCTGGCGGAACCGGGCAGCTTCGCGGTCAGCGAAGATGCCGCCCCAAGTGAACGACGGGGTGCTGCGCACTGAGACGCTTTCGGGGAACAGCACGGCGGAGTTCGTGTCGTAACCGGGGGTGAAGTCGACGAAGCTGATCGGGACGAAGAGTTTATTGGAATAGTGTCCTGCCTCGAGTTCCGCGATGAACTCAGGCCAGATGACCTCGATCAGTACGGCTTCGACAAGGCGGTTGGTGCTGCCGTTCTGGGTGTACATGGGAAACACCACCAGGTGCGGCAAACCGTTAACCCTCGCACGTTCCGGTTGAAAAGCCACCAAGGAATCCAGGAAGTCCGGCGTACCAAAGCCGCTGGCATCCCACTTTTGGAAGTCATCAACCAAACGGTCTAAGTATTCGGCGTCGTGAAGGAGAAATGACCGCAATACCTCGATCGAGGCGATGATGATGGAAACATTCCGTCGGGCCTCTTCGTGGTTGGAAGCTTCCGGGATGGAGCCGTCCTGGATCTGAAGCTGTTGCAACTTGATCGCCGCCGACTTCAACGTCGTCCACGCCGGTTGTGTCCTCAGATCTTCCGCTGTGATGGTCGGTTCGGTCTCGCTAGTGGACATTGTCATTCCTTCCGCTGGGATGTATGACCAAAGTAACAATGAACAAGCGTTACTAATAGAAAATCACCATAAGGGCAAGCAACGCTTGGTCTTACGCTCAGTTAGGAGTGATTTGAATCGGCCGTCTCTTTGGGTCTTTTCGTAAGATAATGGTTATTACGCAAGAATATCTAGCATTTCATACAATCAGCTTAAGGTTCCCAATGCCCCACAAAACTGCCCTCACCGCCCATGGCCCGCGGCTCGGGATCACCTAAGGGAAAGGCACCCGCCCTTCATGCGCTCAACAATCAGCGGCACTGACCACCCTCACAGGTTAACGGAGTCACGGTTACAGACTCTTCTATGGTTGTCAACGCAGAGATGGCAGCGGGCTGTTGGCATTGAGCGTGCGGTAAATACGTCGGGCGAGGTAGCGTTTGACGCACCGACGGATTTCCTTCTTGGTTCGTCCTTCTTCCTTTCGTTTTGCTATGTACGCGATGGTTTCTGGATCGAACGCCATCCTCGTTAGAGCAATCATGTGAAGGGCTTTGTTCAGGGTCCTGTCGCCTCCCCGGTTGAGCCGGTGGCGGACCGTACTTCCTGATGAAGCGGGAATGGGATTAACCCCGGCAAGGGAGGCGAAAGCCGCTTCGGAACGTACCCGGCCTTGGTGAGACCATGCGGTGAGACAAATGGCTGCTGTGACTGGCCCGAAGCCGGTCTCCTGAAGCAGCGGTGCGGCTTCGCTGACCTCGACCAGTTCAGTGATCCGGGCACCGTGTGCTTTGATTTCCGCGTCAAGATCACCGATGCGCTTGCCGAGCCTGACGGCTTCGGAGCGGGCTACCAGCACCGCGAGAGGTTCGTCACGGACCCGCCAGTGGGCGACTTCCAGGATCTGGCTTCCGGTCAACGAGTTGCGCGCATCCAAACCCAAATCGTGGGTCCGGAGCAATGCCGTCAACGCGTTCACCGTCCTGGTTCTGTCGGTTGTCATCGAATGACGTGCACAGACCAGGACCCGCAAAGCCGCCCGGACACCCTCGTTCAACCGTGGCCGGCGTAGCTTGTCCTCTTCCATGGCAAGAACGGCAGAAGCGATCCTGTGCGCGTCCAACGGATCCGACTTTCCAACGCCACGCCGCGGAAGGGCGTCCATGCGCGCGCGGCTTCGGCGACCTGGTAACCGGCAGCGGCGACAGCCCCAGCCAGCACGGCACCATAAGAAGCCGCGCCTTCGATCACCCACAAAGTGGCCAGATCTGCGTCGGTACGACGAGCGACCCAAGCAATGGCGCGACTAATCCCCGCGCCGGTCGCCGGGAAGTCCCGGTTATCGATCCGTTCGCCGCTTGGCACGGCGATGATGGCGAAGACGTGCTTCCGGGCGTGGGTGTCGACACCGACGACAAACGGGTGGGAATACGCAACGATAGTCATAGCGGTTCTGGCTCCTTCCTCATTTCGCGGACATGGTCAGGGCCGTTACGGGCCGGTACCAGTCCGGGTTGAGGTCACTTCGGAACAGCACTGTGACGAGCCACGCCCCCGCTCAGGGCGGACAATCTTCTGATCAAGTCACCGAGGTGGGCCGGGCAGGTGCCGGCCGCCCACCCAGCAGACGGACATGTCGATAACAAGACACCCAGACAGCGCCGGGGCCAAGCGTTTAATGAGTCACGACCGCAAGGTGGAACGGCCTGCACTTACTCTGCCAGCCAATCCCAGACCAGCCACCGCAATCCTCACAGGCGTTTTAGCCACGGGAGTAGAAGCAGCTGCGAGAACTCCCTGTCCGCTGTCAGTTGAGTTGGCAGTTTTGTGTCAGAAGACACGGCAGCCTACGGGTTTGCGTGATCTTGTCAATGGATATGGCAGCGTGACTTTGCTGGGAGCGCCTCTGCGCCGGGAGCCAAGACCATGTGACCGCCTGGGACGCTTTACGTATTTACGGAACTGCCAGATCCAGTGTCAATCAAAGCGCTGGATCGCAGTCAGTAGAACTGGCAGTTCCCATGTCAGCGCTGCCAGATTCACTGACAACGGACAACTCCCGTACATCGACGATTCGAACATTTTCTCAAGTCTCCCGCGGCAGAGTTTTTCAGGAAAGGTGCCTGAACTCTGGTGGGCTGGGGGTATCCGCTGAGCGGGTATCAGCCCTTTTTTAGCCAGCTATGAGGCGGAAGGTTAGGAAAGATCTGCGAGATTCTGCGGGATTACAAGGTTTCTGTGTATGGTCTTACTCGTAGGAAGGCAGTCCTCACCGGCCAAAGTAAGTGCTTTCACACTCCACTGGTTTGACGTATGGATTAGGAGCGCACCTCCGCTGTCTCCGAAACAAGAGTTATTCCCACTCGGCTCGGCCGGGGCGGCGCATGTGTACTCGCTCCCCTTGATGGTTTCAGTACCGAGGGCTCTCAACTCTGATGCGCACTCTGATGGCGACAGAATTGTCATTGGGATCTTCTTCTGCAGGCATGGTCCTACCTTCGTCTCACTCAGGCGACCCCACCCAACGACTAGTCCCCTTCGTTCGTCTAAGGCTTCTGGTTGGGCCTCCGCAGGGGCGGTTTCAACCAGATCGTCTAGGAGCAGGTAGGCGAGATGTGGGCTCGCTTTCGGATATATCACTTCAACAATTCCACGCCGCTCCGATTGGGCGTTGTTGGAGCACAAGTTGGATACTCCGATTACTACGTCGACGGTTGAAACATCTCTATCGGCTAGGCAATGATCAACAGTTACGACTACGTGTGGGGCAACGAGTACTCCCCCACAGAACTGCCCATCCACCAGGAATTCGGAAGCACTGGACTGATTGACGAGAGCTACCTGGGCGAATACGGGTACATCAACACCTGTGTATTGACTTGCTGGAACTGATGCCAATAGGAGAATGCTTAGACCAACCCTCACCGGCCGCATGCACGGAAACACTATTGGTTACTCAGGCAAGTGGAAGTCGGAAAGGTGTATCCCATCTTTCCTTCGGTCGCGAAAGTGGTGGAGTCATCCGAGTATTTGACCGTCATTCCCGCAGTTGAGGCTTCCTTTCGAGGGTCAACTATGTCTATTTCGAAGACGACGTTGACTGCACTTTTCGCGGGTACTTGGTAGTCCTTGAGTGGTTGTTTAATGGACCACAATTCCCTGGCAGTCTGAGAATCCTCCAGCGTGCCCATGCTGATGTATGACTGGCCCGTATCTTTGAGTGGTATCACCCAAACGTATTTGACGTGGACGTTCTCCTCATCCTTTAGGGATGCCGCATCCAGCCTTACCGTCGAGGCGTCCGAGGCTTGGAGCAGCTCTCCGATGAGCATGGTCTTGTCTTCGTGATTGGGTGTGCAGATCTCGCCGGCCCCACCACCCAACACGGCGGGTCCGTTCGACTCAGGAGCGGCGCAACCTCCAATAATGCACGCCATGACGATAAGTGCGCCAGGCGCTGTCAATCTGGATCGCATGATTCTGGTCAGCTAGACGAGGTCACCGAGCATGATGTGCCCCGGATTCGCCTGACCCGGCCCCGCGTGAGATCCACAGTATTGGCGGCGGTCCAGTGACGAGTAAGTGAGCGACGCGCTGGTTGAATAGCCCGTCTTCGCCGACAGGTTAATCCCAATATCTGATTGGGTTGCTGCACCACCTGTCCAGGTGATCGCGTTGTTATCTGTGCGCGTAATGGATGACTCTGCTGCGATCTCGCTGCAGTAATTTTTGGCAGGTGTTATGGATGTGTCTACCTTCTGTGTCCCGCCGAAGTGGGACTCTGGACGCACCTCATACTTGTCGGTCCAAACCCCTGTCGTGGGGTTGGTGAGACAACGGACGTGATACTTCGCGAAGACAAATTGGGTTTGATAGGTCTTCTTGTGCCCCTGGTTAACGGTTCCGTAGTTATTCTCAGATGAGACGCTCACCGTACGTTCCCCGCTCGCCGAGAAGCTTCCGAAGGAGCCAGTAGGCGACACTCCAATCCCAATGCTGCTGCTGGCGGAAGCCGTCATTTTGAAGTTCGCAGTGGTGTAGTAACTAGGGCCAAGGGCGAATGACGCGCCGACGGTTACCCATCGAGGGGCGTAAGTCTGCACCTTCGCCGACGTGCAATTGGCGGCGGCCTTCAAAGCGAGACTCTCCGAGGCGACGTCACTTGGAACAGCAGGAGCAGCGCTCCCGGCCGAGGTCAACGGTGCCAAATCAAGGAACCGCGTCTTTTGGCGTGACTGGAGATTCTGACGCGCAACTTCAGCGCTCTCGCCAACTTCCGACGCTAACTTCTTGTCAAAGCTGTACCAATACGATTCGCCATTTCGAGCAGACGAAGATATGGAAAAGTCCACGTGTCCGTTCTCCGATGTCGCTAGCTTGACGGCCCGATCATCATTGACCGTAAGGCTAAACCTGCCCTTGTCATCAGTTACTGAGGTCGCAACAACATTGAGTTTGAGCTTTTCGCCTGTTTTGGCGTTTTTTTGGGTTTCAGCTCGGGGCCAAGCAAGAAGAGAAACTTCTTGACCAGCTTCCACGGCATTTCCCGAAGAATCACGAAGGATACCACTTGCAACCAAGTCGTCGGCGGCTTGAGCCGCAGGTACGCTCACCAAAGTGGACAAAATAATGGATCCGATGGTTGCTGCTGGCAGCAGAATTTTTCTCAATTTTCCCCCAAAAGTTGATGTGTAGTAGTCAAACACAGGTTTTCCGTTTTGAGAAACTCCAGTACTTATCGTTCAGCCACCGGTCCGGAGCCCCGGAAATGTTCGATGAGGTTTGTCATTCAGTTGGCCTTCAGCATGAGCCAGCGTTGAAGTCTCGCTGGGCCCGTACCAGGGCGCTTCGCCGGTGCCTTGAGCTAGACCTGTCCGCAGCGTTTTACGGGCACATCCGGTCGACAAGTTTTCGGAGGTCGGAGGGTTTGAAAGGTTTGGTGAGGTGGGCGGCGGTTCGCCCGAGGACTCTCCGTGGTCTGCCCTGCCCTGATCATCATGATCACCGCCCACGCAGGAACAGACACCGAACTCGAGGCCATGGCCGCAGGAAAAATCCCAAGGCCGGAACCGCATCACCCACAGCCACCAACAAACCAACAACTAAGCCAGCCACAAGGCCCGCAGCTCATCCGCAGTCCCCGGGGAACCTGAACACGCGACGCCCCCAGCTTGACGGAATCACGGTTATCGGCTTTCGGGCAGGTCAGCTACCTCAGAGCTACTGGTGACCGTTCCATTCGTTCTTGATAGCCGGCAGCCAACTGGCACTTCCAGCTGGCTCGTACCCGAGAATCGGAACGGGTGTCAGTGGGGCTCGACTGCTTCGAGTACGTCGACGGCGTAATCGAGGGCTGCTTGGGCCCGTGCCGTGAGTTTGATGTCTGAGGGCCAGACGGCTACGACTGAGGTGAGGCCTGCGCGGGGGCGAAGGCGTCTGGTCGCTATGTTGATGCCTTCGCTGGAGATGGGAATCTGGTTGGGTCGGGACATCAGAAGGCTGTAGCCGAGTCCGCGGCCGACCATTGCCCTGACCAAGTCAATTTGCGGAACTACGGCTTTGAGCTGGGGCGTCAGCCCGCGCTGGGCAAACATCAGCTGTGTGTAGCCGGTACTGGGGGCGGTGTCCAACATTATGAGTGGTTGGGCTGCAAGGTCGGCCAAGTCCACATCCTGGCCCCCTGCCAAGGGGTCTGTTTCGGCCAGGACTGCCATGACCTCTGTTTCGTAGATCACCCGTCGCTGAAGGCCCGGTGGTAACCCGATGTCGTAGACGATGGCGGTGTCCAGCGCTCCCTTTTCCAGCGCGGGGAGCAGGTCGGAATGGTCTCCGACGCTGATGCTGATTTCCACTCCAGGATGGAGTCTGTTCATGCCCTCCAGCACGGCGGGAAGTACGTTGCTGGCCAGTCCCGTGTAGCAGCCCAGGGCCAAGGGGCCCTTGAGTTCGCCACTGAACTCGGCAAGGTCGGCTACGAGGGTGTCGGCAGCTTTCAGGATTTCCCTGGCCCTGGCGGCGAAGTGCCTTCCGGTGGGGGTCACGTGAAGACCTCGCGCCTTGCGGCGGACGCAAAGCTGCTCTCCGACGGCTGTCTCCAGCTCCGTGAGGGCGTGGGAGAGGGCGGATTCCGAGATGTGGAGTTCCTTCGCTGCCGATCCGAGGGTCGCATGATCGGGAAGGACGGCGAACAGTTCCAACTGCCGCAAGGTAAACCTCGGCATCATTCTCCTATCTTTTCGATGAAGTTGTGCAATTATTCGCACTTTACTAGGAAAAGGCGGGCGGTGACACTGGTTACACCAATGCAGTAGGAGAAAGCCATGACGACGATGTCTGAAGCCGGACAGTGCCCGTACCACCACGCTGACAGCGACAACCCACGCCCCACCACAGCAATCGGTGCCACTTCCGTTCACGCCCTGCCCGGTGGAGTCCCCGTGGCGGATTGGATAGACGTGGACGCGATGATGGTGGATCCGTATCCCACCTATGAGCGGCTCCGGCGGGAATCACCGGTCGCATGGGTTCCCCGGCTGAATAAGTTCCTGGTGACTGGCTACGCGGGCTGCCACGAAGTTGAGCAGGACCAGACCGTCTTCAGCGCCAACGTCTCGGGCGCCACCATGAACCGGGCCATCGGGGCGCAGCCCATGCTTCGCAAGGACGACCCGGACCATGCCGCTGACCGGGCGCCGATCAACCCGGTCCTGCGGCCTAAGAATATCAAGGACGCTTGGGGGGCAGTTTTTGCCCGTAACGCCGACACCTACCTTGATGCGTTGGAAGACATGGGCCCGGATCTGGCGGACTTGAACCGGGATTATGCGGCTCCGCTGGCTTCGAAGAACCTCAGCGACTTGTTGGGCTTGAAAGACGTCACCGTTGAACAGGTCCGCCGGTGGTCCCATGACTTCATCGCCGGAATGGGCAACGTACTGGACGACCCGGAGATCTGGGCACGCTGCGACAGTGCGATCCAGGAAAGCGACGCGCTGTTGGCGGAGCTTATCCCGTACTACAGGCAAAATCCTGACGCCTCCATGATCTCTGCCTTGGCCAACAGCGGCCTGCCTGCGGCTAACGTAGCCGCCAACGTCAAGCTGACCATCTCCGGAGGCATGAACGAGCCACAGCACATGGTGACCAACATGGTGTGGGCTTTGAGCAACCATCCGGATCAACGCGAGCAAGTGCTGGCTGAGCCGGCGGGCTGGGCTGCCGTGTTCGATGAAGCCGTCCGCTTCGTCTCACCGATCGGCATGTATCCCCGCGAAACAACCCAGGCAACCGTGCTCGAGGGAGTGCCGCTTCCCGCCGGGGCCGGCATCGGCGTTGTCGTTGGCTCGGCCAACCGTGACGAAAGCCAGTTCGGGAGCACAGCCGACGCTTTCGACATCAACCGCGCCAAGAAGCCACACCTGGCCTTCGGGAGCGGCGTCCACCTGTGTGCCGGCCACTGGGCCGCGAAAACTTCCATCGGCCAGATCGCCGTCCCGAAAGCCTACGAAAGGTTCCCCGGCCTGCGTACGGACACCCGACGCGCGGAGGCATGGTCCGGGTGGGTGTTCCGCGGCCTCACCAGCCTGCCCGTGACCTGGAACTAAACCTCTTCAACTTCAAAGGAGCTTCCCATGGCCTCTGTAACTTTCACCCAACCAGACGGGACCGCCCGCACCCTGGACGTCAGCGCCGGTACCACCCTGATGCGGGCCGCCGTAAGCAATGGCGTCGACGGAATCGTCGGCGAATGCGGCGGCCAAGCGATGTGTGCCACGTGCCACGTATACGTCCGCCCCCAGTTCGCCGCAGCACTGCCCGAGATGGGCGATGACGAAGAAGAAATGCTCGACTGCACCACCGCCGAAAGAACTGAGCGGTCACGATTGGGCTGCCAGATCACGCTCGGAGATGAGCTGTCCGGAATCGTCGTCGACGTACCGGCAGACCAGCTCTAGACGAAGGGAACCATCATGAATGTCGTCATCATTGGAGCGGGCCAGGCTGGTCTGCAAGTCGCTGACTCGCTGCGCAGCGAAGGCTTCGACGGGCCGATCACCCTCGTCGCAGACGAACAAGGCGTGCCTTATCAGCGCCCTCCGCTATCCAAGGACTACCTCACCCCGGGCAAAGAGCCCCTGCCGCTTCCCCTTCGCGGGGAAGCATTCTTCACGGAGAAAGGCATCCGCCTTCTTTCAGGAGTCTCAGTGAGTGCAGTTGACCGCACCAGCCGCCGCGTCGTTCTGAACGACCAGCAGGAAGTGCCTTACGAGCACCTCGTTTTCGCTACCGGGGCGCGCAACCGGGAACTGGGCTGCCCGGGGGCTGCGCTACAGGGAATTCACGGCCTACGGACACTCTCCGACGCCGAACACCTGAACAGTGCCTTGAGCCAGGCCCGGAACGTCGTTGTCATCGGCGCCGGCTTCATCGGTCTGGAATTCGCCGTGGCCGCGCGCACCCACGGCTGTTCCGTCACAGTCCTTGAGTTCGCCCCCAGGCCCATGGGCCGGGCCCTGACACCCGGGATGAGTGAATGGTTTATCGGTGCCCACACCGCGTTGGGCGTCAATCTCCGGCTTTCCGAAGGCATCGACCGGTTTGAATCAGACCCCGAGGGGCACGTTATGGCCGCGGTCTCGACCACCGGACAACACTACCCGGCCGACCTGGTCGTTGTGGGCGTCGGAGTACTTCCCAACGACGCCTTGGCAGCGGAAAGCGGCCTCGAAACCAATAACGGGATTCTTGTGGACGCTACCTTGAGAACTTCCGATCCACGCGTCCTGGCAGTCGGTGACTGCGCCAACTTCCCTAACATCCACACCGGGGCACAAACCCGACTCGAATCCGTACAAAACGCCACGGATCACGGACGCCACGCCGCCCGCACCATTCTGGGCGGCTCCGACACCTACACTGCTCTGCCCTGGTTCTGGTCCACCCAGGGACCGTACAGGCTGCAGATGGCCGGCATCGCCGGAACCGGTGACGACACCCTGGTTCTGGGAGACCAGGACGCAGCAAAGTTCTCGATCCTCTGCTTCCGCGACGGCGTGATGGCCGCTGTGGAATCAGTGAACATGCCGGCCGACCACATAGCGGCCCGCAAGCTTCTCACTGCCGGCGCCAGAATCACCCGCGCCCAGGCAGAGAGCGAAGGCTTCTCGCTCAAGTCGGCCGCCGCGTCGGCCGGCCAGCTGGCCGCCTGAGCACCACACCGCGCTTTTTCTGGAAGTACCCCTGTCGCAACGACGCGGCAGGGCAACCCGCTCACCCTGGAGAACCATGAGCAGCAGTCAGAATCACACCAGCACCGTAAACCAGCGGCGCGTTGCCTTCGCAACGATCATCGGCACGACCGTCGAATGGTACGACTTCTTCATCTACGCCACCGCAGCCGGCCTTGTCTTCGCGAAGCTGTTCTTCGAGCCGGCCGGAGAATCCATCGGCCTGCTCCTGGCCTTCGCCTCAGTTGGCGTTAGCTTCCTCTTCCGTCCACTGGGGGCCTTCCTTGCAGGCCACTACGGCGACAAAATCGGCCGCAGGGCCATGCTGGTCCTGACCCTAATCATGATGGGTGCCGCGACGACCCTTATCGGCGTGCTGCCCACCTATGCCGCAGCCGGGGCAGCAGCGCCGGTTCTGCTGCTCCTACTGCGCATCCTCCAAGGCATCTCTGCCGGGGGTGAATGGGGAGGTGCGGTGCTCATGGCCGTCGAACACGCTCCCCGCGACCGGCGCGGCCGAGCCGGCGCTTTTCCCCAACTCGGCGTCCCCCTGGGCCTGCTGCTGGCCTCGGGTGTCACCGCCGTCATGACCGGATGGATCTCCCCCGGGGCCGCCTTCCTGGAATGGGGATGGCGGGTGCCTTTCCTGCTCAGCGTTGTGCTCATCGCAGTGGGTTACTTCGTGCGCCGTGCCGTAGATGAATCTCCCGTATTCCAGGAAATCGCGGCGGCCAAAAAGCAGCCCAAGGTTCCTGTCGTCGAGCTTTTCCGACGGCATGGACTGCTGGTTATCATCGCGGCGCTGATCTTCGCAGGCAACAACGCGGCCGGATACATGGCCACCGGAGGATTCATCCCCAGCTACGCCACCAGCAAGGCTGTTGGCTTGGAACGCACCGACGTGCTTGTCGCTGTAGCGTACGGCTCGGCGGTCTGGCTCCTCTTCACCTACCTGGCCGGCTACCTCGCCGACCGCATCGGGCGCAAAAACACCTACTTCATCGGGTTCGGAGCACAGCTGATCACCTGCCTCCCGCTCTTCTGGTTGATCAACACCGGCTCCCTCGCCATGCTCTACATCGCGCTGACCATCTTCACCTTGGGCCTGGGCCTGGCTTACGGACCACAAGCAGCCCTCTACTCCGAAATGTTCCCCGCCTCAGTACGCTTCTCCGGCGTCTCCATCTCCTACGCTCTGGGGGCGATCCTCGGCGGCGCCTTCGCTCCCACCATCGCCACCGCGCTGGTCCAGGCAACCGGCGGGACAGAGGCCGTATCCTTCTACCTCATCGGCATGACCCTAATCTCCATCCTGGCCACCGCCGTCGTCAAGGACCGGTCCGGCATCGACCTCTCCATCCGCAACCAGACCCAGCAGGAAACAGGAAGCACTATTTTTCATAAGGAGGCATCGACCAAACCTGAGACGACCGCTGCCTCATGGGGACACTAACCGGTCTCAAGACCGAAAAGCTGCGTCGCCGACTCTTGTTGCCCGGCACCCGGCCGCTGGACCACCTATGGTTGATATGGAGAAGAATGGCTGCGGTTGGCCAACCAGCATCGGGGCAGGATTCTTCGCCGTGCGAGCCACTGGGTGGTCAAGGTCTTAAATTAGAGAAGTTCCGGTTCCAAAGATCTCGAGCCGGAGTGGGACGGAACACCTGGCTGGGGTTGCAAAATGGTAGAAGACAACGCAGAAGCACGGCGTAACTATCTAGGACTGAACGCTGGGAGCGTTCCGAAAGACCTACCTAGCAGTTCCACGAGCTTCATTGGCCGTGATGCCGAGGTGGCAGCGGTTCTCGAGGCTATCGGGCGTCGAAGCCGACTCGTATCAATAGTCGGATACGGCGGGGTAGGGAAAACCAGGCTAGCCGTGGAGTCGGCCCGCGAGTATGCACGGCAGTTCGCCGATGATATCTACTTCGTGGATCTCTACTCTCAACCATCCTCGCAGGATCCTGCGGAGAAAATCGTCGCGGCGCTGAGCCTGCCTGGGGGGCAAGGACGTAGCGCACGGTCCGACCTCCTCAGCGCACTGCGTGATCGGGACTGCCTGCTCGTTCTCGACAATTGCGAACAGGATGCCAGACCCTTAACCTCCATCATCCGTGAAATCCTCGAAGGTGCACCGCGGACACGGATCCTCGTGACGAGCAGGGCGCCACTAACCATGACCAGCGAACTCACCTTCTCATTGAGCCCACTGGAGGTGCCCCCGGAAGACGCGATCGTTGATTCCGTTACGGTCCATCGATACGCGGCCGCGAAGCTCTTCATTGAACGCGCCTCGGCGTGCGCGCCTGGCTTCGCAGTGGACAACCACGAAGCTGAGGCCATCGGCCTGCTTTGCCGGCGGTTGGACGGGCTGCCCCTCAGTATTGAACTAGCCGCCGCGCGGGCACGAACAATGACGGCGAGGCATATACTCAGCCATCTCAGGGCCACAGGTCTATTTGACGTATTGGCCCAAGGAGATCCTTCGGCTCCCGACAGGCACCGGGGCCTTCATGAAGTCATCGCCTGGAGCCGGCAAATGTGCACGGACGTGGAACGATCCGTGTGGGATGCTATGTCCGTCTTCTCGGCACCAACTGGCATCGAGGCTGTCCGGGCTGTCGTGGGGCCCGACGTTTGCTCTCCGGCCTTGGAACTGGCCCTGGACGGGCTGGTGGGCAAAGCCGTCATCGGTGTCACCCGCGACGACAACGTATGGTTCAGGATGCCTTTGACCACCGCTGAGTTCGCCCGTGTCCTCCTGAACGGGTCCGAGCGTGCTGTCTTCCGCGAACGGCACCGGCGCCACTTCATCCAGGAAGCACAACAGCTGGAAGAAAAGTTCTGGGCCGGTGAACAGAGCGCAGTTGTCAAGCGGTTGCGTGTACAGTTCAGCGACTTTTCCGACGCTTGGGACGAATGCATCCGGCAGCAGGTTACTGTACCCGAAGCGGCTATGCTCGTAACCGGTCTCCGATATCTCTGGACAATGGGCGGGGCCATCGCCACGGGGCGCCGCTGGTTGAACACCACGCTGGAACGGCTTGTCAACGAGAGCAAAATACGGGCGGATTTGCTGTGGACCGCGGCGTGGATCGATGCCCTGTCAGGAGACCGAGAAAGTGCACAAAAACATCTGCAGGAATGCGCAAGCATCTGCGGTGGGAACTCGCGCGCACGGGCGTGGTGGGCCACGTGGTCAGGCACTGTTGCCCTTTTCGCAAGCGACCTAACGAGAGCAAAGGACCATTTTAGCGACGCCTTGGAACGGCATGACCGCCGGAACGATCCGGAAGGCCAACTCATGACCTTGTTCCAGGCCATCCTGGTGGCAGCGCTGCTGGGCGAGAGCGCCCACGCCAAGGATCTCATGACCAGGGCGCTCCAACGCAGTGCGGAAGTGGGAGACCTCTGGGGGCAGTCGTACGCGATCTGGGCCGGTAGTGTGGCCGCCCTTCAGGACCACGACCAAAAAACAGCTGCAGAACTGGCCATGGCCGGGTTGCGCCAGAAACAAATTCTGAGCGACCGGTTAGGTACCGCCCTGGTGGCTGCCGTGGCGAGGAACCTCATTGCCGATCCATCGCACCGCCGGGTTGCCGACGGCATCCTGGCACGTTTATGGGCAGAGGCAGGAGTTGCGCTCTCAGCTTTTGGGGAGCGTATTGAAGCCGTGGTCAAACCACTGAACCCTGCCGGTGAAGAAACTCCGGAATTCATCCAAGGCAATGAATTGACCCTTGATGAGGCTATTGACTACCTATGTATCTCGTTGGACGGGACGCATCCGACGTTCACGGATCCTCGCAAAAATGCGAAACTGACGTCTCGCGAGGCGGAGGTGGCTGAGCTTCTTGGTGAAGGTAAGTCAAACAAGGAAATCGCAGCGGAACTGGTGCTCTCACCGCGGACAGTTGAAAGCCACGTCGAAGGAGTCTTGCGGAAATTTGGCTTGCGTTCAAGGGCGCAGGTCGCAGCAGTCCTCGCACGCCAAACGCGAACAATTTCGAAACTTCCGTAGTTCTACGGGAGACGCCTCCACGCCGTCCTTGGGAACCTTGTTTGAGCCACACGGGCGATGTAACAAGGAGGTTACTCATGGTCAATGTCGGGATCATCGGAGCAGGACACTCGGGCCTGCAGCTGGGATTCGCTCTCCTGCAGGACGGCGACAAAGTCACGATCTACTCGGACAAGCGTCCAGAGGATTTTGCCGGTTCGAGACTGCCCTCAAGTAATTCAGTTTTTAGCCGCGGTCTGGATCGGGAACGCGAACTGGGACTCAATTTCTGGGAGGGACAAAAACCGCTCATCGACCACACCTTCGTGCGCATCGGTGATGGCAGCGGGGCAACCGTGGTGGCCTTCGACGGCCGGTTTGCCCGCCACGGCCAGGCTATTGATCAACGGCTAAAGTTCGCAACATGGCTCCAGGAATTTGAGAACCGCGGGGGCACCGTCGTTTACGGAGCTGTCGGGGCGGACGATCTCGAGGACATTGCCAGCGACCATGACCTCACTGTCATCGCTGCAGGCAAGGGGGACATTACTCGGTTGTTCGAGGTAGATGAGACGCGGCTTACCTATCGAGCCCCGCAGCGAAGGATCCTCATGTTATCGGTCCTCGACGCCGAGCACCCGTCTCCTGATGGGGTGTTGTATAACATTCTCCCGGGCGTAGGCGAAGCATTCGGAATCCCCATGCTGATGGCAAATGGGGTGGCATACACCTGGGTTCTGGAGGCCGTCCCCGGGGGGCCCATGGATCGCTTCTCCGGTATCGATTCCTCGGAGGCCGCCTTTGACACGGCCATGGGCATCTTCCGGGACTTCTTTCCGTGGGAAGTGGAGCGCCACGCCCAGGCCCGTATTGCCGATGCAAACGCCTGGCTGACGGGCGGAGTGCCTCCAATGGTTCGCAGGCCAGTGCTCACCCTCACCTCGGGGCGGCAGTTAATGGGCATCGCAGACGTCGTCGTGCTCAATGATCCCTGCACCGGTCAAGGAGCGAACAGCGCCAGCGAGGCTGCCGACATCATCCACCGCGCCATCAGGGAAAACAGCGACGGGACCTTTGACGCCGAGTGGATGGAGCAAACGTTCGAAAAGTTCTGGGCGTACGCCCAATGGCCGACTTTGTTCACCAACGCCCTCATGGGGCAGTGGCCGGAGCACGCAGTGCAACTGCTCGGGGCAGCAGCCGAGTTGGAAGAGATCGGTCATCGATTCTCCGGCGCATTCAACGATCCAAGGGACCTGCCCAATTTCTTCTTCGATCCCGAGAGCGCCCGACGCTTTACTGAATCAGCTGTGCACCGAGCGAAATCTCGCACCGCCATGACCGCTCAATTCGCAAATTCGCTGACTTAGCCGGAGGCCACCATGAAATCACTATTTGTGCTCTACGGTGCGCCAAAGGATCCAACGGCATTCAGCAGCTACTACAAGAACACACACCTTCCGCTGACCCGAGATCTGCCGGAGATGCTCTCCTCCGAATTCGCACTCGAACTGCACTCCCCGGGCGGGGCGCCAAGCGAAACCTTTGCGTACTTCAGGGCAGACTTCGACGACGCCGATGCCCTGGGCGCGGCCCTTGCCTCACCCCAAGGGACAGCCGTGGCACAGGACGTGGCCAATTACGCGACCGGCGGTGCCGTCGTTTTGGTCGGCGAAACAGCAAAATTCGATCGAGCCTCTGCGGCGGTCGAGGCCTACCTGGCTGCCTGGAACGCCCACGACATCGACGCTATCCTTTCCTTCTTTGCTGTTGGCGGCCGCTACAGCGATCCGGTAACCAACACAGCGATAGGCGGGGACGAGCTCCGGGTGCACTTGTCTGCCCTGTTCAGCGCGATCCCTGACTTACATCTCGAACCGGTCACAGTGCAAAGCAACGGCCGCACTGGAGTTGCGTTCTGGGAAGCGACCGGCGGCGCAGGAGCGCTCCGCTTTTTCGGATCCGACATACTTCAGTTCGACGCGATGGGCCTGATTGATTGGACGATCGCCCTCTACGACCAAGAAAACCTCAAATCCCAGCTTCAGTCAGTCTCCAAAGAAGAGTCGCGATAAACCCCAACAGCGAAAGGAATAAGTCATGACAACCGTCGTCCCTGTAACAGACATACTTGCCGAAATCAGGGGAGTCAGCCCCACAGAGCACCCCGGATCCATTCCCATCCCCGACGCTGCGACCCGTGAGACGATTGCCTGGATTACCCCCGCCAAATCGGGCGACGCACGCGAGGCCGTCGCCGCAGCCGCACTGGCCCAGCGGGCGTGGGAAGCTGCGGGGGCAGGGCATCGGAACGCGATCATCCTCAAAATAGCGGACGCCATCGAAGCCGAAAGCGAACGCCTTGCCGTGTTGCTCTCCCGGGAGACCGGAAAGCCACTCAACGGCCCAAACGCCCGATTTGAAATCGGTGCAGCGACAGCCTGGCTTCGCGCGACAGCCGCGCTGGAACTTAAGGATGAGCTCCTATTCGAGGACGGAGGCAAGGCGGCATACCTGAAGTACGACGCGCTTGGTGTAGTTGCTGCCATCACCCCCTGGAACTGGCCTGTGATGATTGCGGTCTGGCAGATAGCGCCGGCTTTGAAGGCTGGCAATGCTGTCGTAATTAAACCCTCGGAGTACACCCCCCTGAGCGTTGCTGCGTTGGTTTCGGTGATGAACCGGTTCCTGCCCCGCGACGTGCTGACCGCCGTCGCGGGTGGTCCGGAGCTCGGAGCTGAACTGGCCACCGATCCAGGTCTAGCCAAAATTATGTTCACAGGTTCGACGGCCACGGGCCGACGGATCGTGGAGGCATCGGCAGGAAATCTCGCACGTATGACACTTGAACTCGGAGGCAACGACCCTGCCATCGTTCTCCCCGACGTGGATCCTGAGCAAATCGCAGAAGTCCTGTTCTGGGGCGCCTTTGTCAATACCGGTCAAACATGCGCAGCCATCAAACGGCTGTACGTGCATGAGCGTATCTACGACGAAGTGGTCGAACGATTGGCCTCCATCGCCTCAACAACGCCCATGGGGCCAGGCCTTGAAGAAAATAACGTTCTGGGACCACTTCAGAACCATCGCCAATTCGACATCGTCGCGAATTTGGTGAGGGACGCCCGTGAACGGGGGGCGCGGATCGCCGCCGGAGGCCACCCGGCTCCCGACCTTGGTCCACTCTTCTTCGAACCGACCATCGTCGCAGACGTCACGGACGACATGTCCCTCGTCAAGGAGGAGCAATTCGGCCCTGTACTCCCGGTCATCAAGTACGCCGATCTCAACCACGCCATCGAACTGGCCAACGCACTCCCGCAGGGGCTGGCAGCATCCGTATGGAGCGCCGATCTCGACGCAGCCAAAGCCGTGGCGAACCGGCTCGAAGCCGGGACAGTGTGGATTAACCAGCACGCAGCTCCCCACCCTCTCGTACCTTTCGGCGGTATCAAGGGATCCGGGTACGGCCTCGAATTCGGCATCGACGGACTTAAGGCCGTATCGCGGCCGAAAGTCATCAGTTACTGAACGGCGATAGGCAGGAAATGACGCGAGCATGACCTTGCCTGGATCCGCCACAACCCACCATTCATCAGGACGCACTCATGACTCTTCAACCGGCATTCAAGCCCGACTCCCGGCTTTACAGGCCTCCCACTCATCTGTTCCGCGGCTCCCTGAGCAGGTTCGCCACCGGCGTCGCCATCATCACGTTCCACACTGAGGGCACAGGCGAGGGTCAACGCCATGGCATCACCGTCAACTCATTCACATCAGTCTCCATGGACCCCCCACTCGTCCTAGTCTCGCTCCAACGTACCGTTAGATCGCACGATCTGATCGGCTCACGCCCGTACACCATCAATATTCTGGGAGCAGAACAGCAGGCTCTGGCCTTGCAGTTCGCTGGCCGCCCGTCCTTGGAGCCAACCTGGATCGAAGGTGAACGCGCCCCACGCCTCGCTGGCGTCCTGAGCTGGTTCGAATGCACGCCTTGGGCGAGCTATGACGGCGGCGACCACACGCTGTTCATTGGTGAAGTGCAGGACTTCGGCTACCGCAACGGTGACGCGCTCGGTTTCGTCAACGGCCAATTCACCTCGATCCTCGAGACCGTCCGCGGCCTCGAGTCACTTTTCTAGGAACGGAATCACATGCCAGCGCGAACAGGCAAAGATTATATCGATAGGCTCAACCAGACCACTCCGGCGGTCTATATAGATGGCGAGAGGATCGGTGGCCCTATCGCAGACCACCCCTCATTCCGGGGCATTACCCGCACCTACGGGCGTCTATACGATATGCAGCACGAAACGGCTATCCGGGAAACCCTAACCTTCGCATCCCCATCCACTGGAGACGCAGTTCCGGTCTCCTTTTTGGCGCCAAGGTCACGAGAGGAACTGGTTCGTCGGCGTAAGGGCATGGAACTCCAAGCGAGAATGTCGCATGGCTTTCTTGGTCGGACCGGGGATTACATGAACTCGTGTCTGACTGCCCTCGAAGCAGCAGAGGCTTTCTTCAGCAAGGCTGACCCCATTTTCGGTGAGCGCCTTAAGAAATATGTCGAATACATGCGGGAGAACGACTTACTTGCCGCGCACTCTCTGATCCCACCCCAGGTGAATAGGGCAGTACCAGCAGCCCAACAAGGCGACGGTCGTCTTGCCGCACGCGTAGTCGATGAACGTGAGGATGGAATCATCGTCCGCGGAGCCCGCATGCTGGCCACCATCGCACCCATTGCCGATGAGTTACTCGTCTTCCCATCCACGGTCCTGCGAAACACCCCAGAAGATGCAGCCTACTCTTTTGCCTTCGCCATCCCCTGCGATACGCCCGGTCTCAAGTTCTACTGCCGGGCGCCCTTGTCTTACGGGCGGAGCCATTTCGATGAACCGCTCGCTTCACAGTTTGACGAGCCCGACGGCGTGGTCGTTTTTGACGATGTGTTCGTGCCTAACGACCGCATCTTTCTTTTGGGCGATCCGCAGCTGTGTAACACCTTCTACACCGCCACAGGGGCCGGGCAGCTGATGACCCATCAAGTAGCCATTCGAACGCTCGTAAAAACGGAATTCTACCTAGGGCTGGCGGCAAGTGTTGCCGACTCTATCGGTATAGGGGGCTTCCAGCATGTCCAACAAGACTTGGCCGAGCTCATCACCTACGTCGAGATTCAAAAGGCACTGATTCACGCCGCCGAGGCCAAAGGCGATGTCAGCGATGACGGGATATTCCTTCCGGAATGGAATGCGCTGAACGCGGCACGAAACTGGTTTCCCACGCAGGTGGCGCCACGATTGAGTGAGCTTGTCCGCAAGCTTTCGGCATCCGGTCTCATGGCTCTGCCGTCAGAAGCCGACTTCGCTGGAGATGGCAGCGGGCACCTAGAGACCTACCTCCAGTCCTCAACGCTCGATGCAAAATCACGCGCACAGCTCATGAAAGTTGCCCTAGACGCCTCGGTCTCAGGATTTGCCGGTCGCCAAGGCCTCTACGAATATTTCTTCTTCGGTGACCCCGTCCGCCTGGCTGAGGCCCTCGTATCGGCCTACGACCTAGGCCCGGCCCGAGAAAATTTTCAAAAAAGTCTCACCATCCCTCAAGAGAATTAGTCCCGTCGGGCACCCGCTGGATCCATTCACTTGACTACATTCGTTTGCGTTATAGAACATCGAACTCGAGAACGAATGACCTTCCGCTTTACGGCCAAGACAGCAGTTGTGCCGTTCAGCAGCTTTCGTCGGCCAGTGCACGGAACATCTCGAATCGCACCGGTTAGCCGGTCCGCGGTGGCCGGCAACCAGTGTCGGGGATCCTGTCGGTAGGCGCATACCGCACGTCAAAGCCGAACTGACCTTGGACTTGGCAGAGGGACGTTGTCCGCTGGAGCTCGACCGGGCCATCGTCGAATCGCTTGTTGGTATTGACGCCGCTCATGCATCAGAAGCGGTACAGCCTATCTGGGTTGTCGACGAGGATGCGTTTGCGGTCCTGCAGTTTGGG
Organism: Paenarthrobacter sp. NPDC090520; assembly: GCF_044769205.1. Lineage (NCBI taxonomy): Bacteria > Bacillati > Actinomycetota > Actinomycetes > Micrococcales > Micrococcaceae > Paenarthrobacter > Paenarthrobacter sp. NPDC090520. The sequence goes on along the minus strand of NZ_JBIVXM010000008.1, from coordinate 169,981 downwards.
GACCCAGGTTGCGAACATGTCGAGCATGGCGGCGTCGTCGGGCATGGGGACTTCACCTCTGGATGCTGTGGGGTGGGGCCAGTCGCTGCCCCAGAGCATGCGTTCGGGAGCGTACCGGGCGAAGGCGGTTCCGATGGCTGCCCGGTCTGTGTAGGCAGGCGGTCCGTCGTGGGATTCGTGATAGACGCCGGAGAGTTTCACCCAGGTTTTGCCTTGGTCGATGAGCCGCGTGATCGCTTCGTAGCTGGGATGGGTTGTTCCTGCCGTGCCGGGTAACCTGCCCATGTGATCGATAACGAGGTCGGTGGGCAGGTCGCTGAGGTTGTAGAGGTTTTCGAGAATTCCTTCGGCAGTCATGTGGATCTGCACGTGCCAGCCGAGGGGTGCGATTCGCGTGGCAAGGGGTCGGATGAGCTCGGCTCCGGCTCCGCCGGGTCGGGTGAGGTTGAAGCGGATACCTCTGATGCCTGCTTGGTCCAGGTCCTTCAGTTGGGCAGTTGTGAAGCTTTCGTCGATGACGGCGACACCTCGTGCACTGCGGAGGCCGAGCTGGTCGATGGCGTCCAATGTGCACCGATTGTCAGTGCCGTAGTTTGACAGGGTTACCACGACCGTCCGTTTGGTTCCGATGCGTTGTTGCAGGCGGCGGTAGTCGGCCACGGTCGCTTGGGGAGGGGTGCAGATCGAGGGAACGGGGAGGGGAACCTCTCTGCGTCGTAGATGTGCTTGTGGCTTTCCGTGGCCTGTCCGGGAACCCTGTAGCGTGCCGCCCTGTTCCTGCCGAGAAGGGTGCTTCCAGGGCCTCGCTTGCTTGGGCGGTGGCGGGGCCGAGAGTTGCGAGAGCGGCGCCGGTGACGAGGCCCTTGACGATGGTGCGCCTAGGGATGGACCATCCCGTCGCGGCTGGTTCGGGGTTTCTGGGCGCGCGCTGAATCTTGGCTCTCCTTTGAGTTGTTGATCCGTAGGGGACGTTGCTTTTCCGTGATCGCCACGGGCAGGTGCGTACGCCCGGGGTTTGTCCTGTGAACGCTTGGTTCACACCTCACGGGATGAGTTGGCGTGCCAACCTGCTTTGACGGCGATGACCGGGCAGTCTGCTTCGAGGAGGATTCTCTGGGCGGTGCTTCCCATGATGAGCTTGCCGAAGGGGGTGCGTCTGCGCATGCCGATGATGATCAGGTCTGCATTGTGGGTTTGTGCTGCGTCCAGCACTTCATCGGTGGCGTCCCGTCCACGGACCGGCTGCAGTACCAGGTGTTCGATTCCCTCCGCGGCAAGTCGTTCCTCGACGTTCTCGACGTCTTCGGGACTTGCGTAGTTTCGGTCAACAAGAGCTGTGCCGCGGGAAGAGTTGATCACTACGAGAAGGCTGTTGGTCTTCTTGGCCTGCGCCATGGCGTAGTCCAGAGCTGCGGCACCTTCCTGGGTGGGGACGTATCCGGCGACGATGGTCATGATGCTCCTGGGGGTGAAGGCTTTGATGGTCTAGGGACGTGACAAAGCAAGGGATGTCAGGGGGCATCCGGCCCCTGACATCCCCTGCTGGATTAGTGGCTGGTGCGGTAGAGCACCAGAGGATCGGTCTTTAGACGAAGCGTCCGTCTGCCGGTGCCCGCCTCAACCAGCCACAGGATGGACCCATCCTCTGTTTTGGCGTCGACCCGGGCATGGGTGAGCGGTTCCGAATCGGCGACGACATCAACCCACGAGTCCACGGCCAGCTCTCCCCAATCCCGGACAACCCGGCCGGTTGGCAGCAGAATGGCCGCGACTCCTTCGCATGTGTTTGTCAGCACGATCAGAATCCCAGGTAGGTGTGTTGGGTGTGTTTGACCTGTGGTGGTGCGGCGAAGTGTGGTCCGGCGAGTTCGCGCCATTGCTGGAATTGGGCGGATTCGCGGAACCCCACGATGTGGTGTTCGAGGGTTTCCCACTGCACGATGAGGGTGTATTCGTTGGGGGTTTCGATGGTCCGCTCGATGCGCATGCTCAACGCCCCGGGCGCCTTCTGGAAGAAAGGCGCTGCTTGGGCTGCTGCTGTTTCGAAGTCTGCTTCGGAACCGGGTTTGATGGTGAGGGTCGCGTATTCGGTGATCACGCGGTGGCTCCTTCCGTAGCGGGTGGCTGGGTGGCTTGTTCTTCGTCGATGCGGTTGCGGTCGGTGGTGCCGGCCATGGTGCGGGTCGCGTCGATCGAGGCGTAGGTCCAGAAAATCTTCATCTCTTCGGTCTCGGAGGCGTTCCGGAACCGGTGGATGATGTTGCCGGGCACGAACGTGGTGTCGTAGGTGTCCAGGTAGTGTTCGGTGCCGTCGATGTCCACGTAGGCGGTGCCTTCGATGACCATCACCGATTCGACGCAGTTGTGGGAGTGGTGCCCGATCGCAGCTCCCGGGGCGAAGGTGGTGATGCCGTTCAGGAACGAGGTCGCACCGAGGTGGGAGCCGACCAGGGGCACGGTGGAGGCACCGTTGCCGCGGTCTTTGCGGGGCAGGTCCTTGGGGCGGAGGATCACCGCGTCCAGGGAGGAAATGGAGGTGGGGATTCGGGTCATGGTGGGGTTCCTTAGTTGGCTGGGCCGGTCCAGAAGGTCTTCATGTTGGTGAATTCGCGGATGCCGTAGGAGCCGAGCTCGCGGCCGTACCCGGATTTCTTGATCCCGCCGAAGGGCAGGCGTGGGTCGGAGGCGACCATGCCGTTGATGAACACGGCACCGGCGTCAATTCTGGGCAGCAGCTCAGCCGTGGCGGTGGCGGTGTCACCGGTCCAGAGGGCGGCGCCGAGGCCGTACTCGGACTGGTTGGCCAGGGTGATGGCTTCCTCGGTCGAGTTCACGCGGATGATCGCGGCGACGGGACCGAAGGTTTCCTCATCGAACGCGGCCTGGCCAGGGGCGACGTGGTCGATGATGGTGGGTTCGTAGAAGAACCCGGGCCCGTCCACGATCTTCCCGCCCAGAACCAGTTGGCCGCCGGCGGCGAGGGTGCGGGTGACCTGGTCGTGCAGTTCCGTGCGGAGGTTCTCCCGGGCCATCGGGCCGATGGTCGTGGCGGGGTCGGTCGGGTCCCCGACGATGAGGGCCTGGGTGTTGGCGGTGAACGCGGCCACGAACTCATCGGCGATGTCTTCGTGGACGATGAAGCGTTTGGCGTTCACGCAGGACTGTCCGTTGTTGGTGAACCGGGCCTTCACCGCGGTCTTCGCTGCGGCCTGAACGTCGGCGTCCGCCAGGACAATGAACGGGTCCGAACCACCCAGCTCCAAGACCTGCTTCTTCAACGCAGACCCTGCCTGGGACGCCACAATGGAACCGACCTGCGTGGACCCGGTCAACGTGACGGCGGCGATCCGGTCATCGGCGATCAGGCCCGCCACCTGGCTGGATTCGATCAGGACGGTGGCGAACAACCCGGCAGGCAGGCCCGCCCGGTCCATGACGTCCTGCACCGCCAGCGCGGCCTGGGGAACGTTGTTGGCGTGCTTCAGAATGGCCCCGTTGCCGGCGGCGACGGCCGGGAGTACGAAGCGGAAGAACTGCCAGAACGGGTAGTTCCACGGCATGATCGCCAACACCACGCCCAGGGGATCAAACACCACACCGGACGACGCAGCAGAAGACGCAATGGACTCCGGCGCCAGATGGGCGGGTGCGGTTTTGGCGTAGTAATCGGCCGTGACCGCGCACTTCTCGATTTCGGCCTCGGCCTCGGCCACGGGCTTGCCCATTTCCAGGGTGATCAGGGCAGCGTACTGGGCCTTGTTCTCACGGAGTACCTTCGCGGTGTTCCGCAACACCTGGACACGGTCTTCCACCGGGACCAGGCGCCACTGCTTCTGCGCCGCGACAGCAGCATCCAGAACAGCATCAACCTGCTCCGGGGTATGGGCATCAAAAGACCGGACGTGTTCACCCGTTGCTGGGTTGATAGTCGAAATCATGGTTGTTCCTTCGAACGAGAATGGTGGTGGTTAGGCGGTTGCTTGGGCGACGCGTTCGCGGGGAAGGGTTGCGATGACTTCATCCGCGAATTCGCGGGTGCCGAGAGAGCCGCCGATGTCGCCGGTGCGGGTGAGCGGGTTCGCGAGAACGGTCTCGACTGCGATTTCGATGTCGGCTGCTGCCGCGATGAGGGCAGGGTTGTTGTCGCGACGGCCGCGCCAGTCCAGGAGCATGGCGGCGGAGAGAATCAAGGAGGTGGGGTTGGCGATGCCCTGGTTGGCGATGTCCGGGGCGGAGCCGTGCTGGGCCTGTGCCACGCCGATGTTGTGGCCTGCGTTGAGCGAGCCTCCGAGGCCGAGGCTTCCGGAGAGTTCGGAGGCTTCGTCGGAGAGGATGTCACCGAACATGTTGGTGGTGACGATGACGTCGAACTCGTGGGGCTTGCGGATCAACAGTGCTGCGGCCGCGTCGACGATCAGTTCTTCGAGCTGGACGTCGGGGAACTCGGCGGCGACCTTGCGGACTTCACGGAGGAACAGCCCGTCGGAGAGCTTGACGACGTTGGCCTTGTGGACCGCGGTGACCTTCTTGTTGCGGCCCTGTGCGATTTCGAAAGCGGCACGGGCGACTCGTTCGGACGCCTTGGCTGTGACTTTCCGGACGCTGAGTGCCATGTTTTCGTCCGGCATGAATTCGCCGGTTCCAGCGAACATGTTGCGGTCAGAGTAGAAGCCTTCGGTGTTTTCGCGAACGATGACCAGGTCCATGGGGGTGCGCAGGATGCTCAGGCCGTCGCGGGAGCGGCAGGGACGGACGTTGGCGAACAGTTCGAACTGGACGCGGAGCTCGGCCGAGGGGTTGAAGCCGCCTTCCTGCTTGGACGGGTAGTCGTAGTGCGAGACGGGGCCGAGGATGACGCCGTCCACCTGCGGGATGCGTTCCATGACGGCGTCCGGGAGGGTGGTGCCCTGCTCGGCCAAGCTCTTGAGGCCGATGTCTTTCTGCTCGAATTCAAGTCCAAGGCTATGGATCTGGTCCACGGTCTTGAGGACGTCCAGGGTGGTTTCCGTGATCTCGGGGCCGATGCCGTCGCCGGGGAGTACGAGGATTTTCATGATGGTGCCTTTCGCGAAGTTTCAGGGGGTATGGAGAGAGTTACTTGATGATGCTGATGAGGATGAGTGCGCCGGCTACGGTGAGGCCACCGCCGATGCGGGTAGCGATCTGGGCGAAGGGCATCAGGCGCATGCGGTTGCTGGCGGTGAGGATGGCGATGTCGCCTGCTCCGCCCATGCCGCTGTGCGTGCTGGCGACGATGGCCGATTCCACGGGGTGCAGCTTGACCCAGCGGGCTGCGAGGAACCCGCCGCCGACCATCGCGGTCACCGTGGTGACGATGGTGATCAGGTTGGCCGGGGCGAACCCTGCCACGAGGCTCTGCCACGGGGTCAGGATCAGGCTGAAGGTGAACAGGATGGGGAAGGCGACCGCGGTGAGGGCGAATTTGTAGACGACCTTGGAGCCGGCCTGGATGCGGGGCGAGACGCCGTGGGCGAGGGCCAGGAGCACTGCAGCGAAGAGCATGACCACCGGTGCGGGCCAGTCGAAGAGTTCGAAGGCGAGGACGCCGAGGAGGTAGAGGGAGACGGCGGTGATACCGGCCGCAGCGATGGCCTTCAGGTCCAGTCCGGCGGGCTTTTCTTCTTCTTTTTCGTCCAGCATGTCGGTTCCGCCGGGCTGGAGCTGGCCGTTGCCGGTCAGGTGGGGGAACTTCTTGCCGATCAGGGACAGGATGCCTGCGAGGAGGACCGCGGTCAGGTTGCCGACCATGATCGGTGGCAGGACCCGGGCCAGCGCTTCGCCCTGGTCCATTCCCAGGATCGAGGAGTAGCCGATGGTCAGCGGGATCGCACCCTCACCGACGCCGCCGGCCATGATGGGAACGACGGTGAAGAAGAACGTGTCGTGCAGTCCCAAACCGAGCAGGGTGCCCATGGCGGTGCCGCACACGATGGCAAGGACACTGCCTGCCAGCAGAGGGACAAAAATCTTCAGGAAGCCCTTGATCAGGATCCGGCGGTCCATGCTGAGGATCGAGCCGACGATGACGGCGGCGATGAAAAGGTTCAGGACCTTGCTGGAGGAGAAGAAGTCACCGACGGCTTTCTTCATCGGCTCGGGAACGAGGCCGAGGTAGCCCAACAGGGACGGGACAAAGGTCACCAGGATCGCAGCGCCGCCGATCTGCCTGACCAAAGGCAGCCTGTTGCCGATTTCACCGAGGGTAAAGGCGAACACTGCGGAGATCGCAATGACCATGGCCAGTTCACCGGTGACACCCTTGGTGGCCGTAAAGGCGATCAGAAGGATGATCAGGAGAAGATACACCGGCAAGGGAATGATGCCGACATCGGTGTCCATGAGCTTCCACCAGAAGGCGCGCCCCTTGGGAATGACGCCTCCCTTGGTTGCCGCTGGTTGGGATGCGGTGTTGGTTTTTGGAGTAGACATCGTCGTCCTCGGAAAGAGTTGTTGGGAAGGGTTTAGAAGTCGAAGAGCCTGGTGGGGTTGTCCACGAGGATTTGCCGGGCCGCACCGGCGGTCTGGAGCCAGGCGAGGAAATTGCTGGTTTCCGTGACATCGTCGATGTCTCGGAAGGGCTCGACGACGGCGGTTCCCCGGCGTTTGCGGTCGGCGCCGCCACCGGTATGGGGCCAGTCGGACGCCCAGACCAGGCGTTCGGCCCGGGCGTCGAACAGTGTTTGCACGATGCCGGGGATGGCCGGCGATGCGGCCCCTTCCGCAGCTACGCGGTAGGGTGCCGAGAGCTTGACCCATACGTGGGGCAGGGACAGCAATTCTTTGACCTGTTCGAGGCCGTGGACTTTGCCGTCGTCGGAGACTTTGACACCGCCGAAGTGGTCCAGGATGACCGGTACCCGCGAGCCGGCGATGATGTCGGCCGCGTTGGCCAGTGACGTGGCGCTGCAGAACAACTCAACCGCCAGGCCAAGGGGTTCGGCCCGTTCCATGAGAGTCCCGAGCGGACCGCGGATGTCAGCCTTGCCGCCGTCGGGGTTTGACTTGACGTTCAACCGCAACCCCCGCACGCCAGCGGCGTGGAGGACGGCCAGTTCGCCGTCGGATGTTTCAGGCCCCACGACGGCCACTCCCCTGGAGCGCTCGGCCCCATGGAGCTTCAGGGCCGCCAACAGTGCGGAGTTGTCCGTGCCATAGACACTGGGCTGCACGAAGACGAATCGCTCCAGTCCGAGGGAGTCTCCGTGGGCCTGCACGTCTTCAAGGCTCGCTTCCGCGGGAGTGTAGTCACGGTCCTCCGCATAGGCGAACCACGTGGGGTCGAAGACGTGTACGTGGGTGTCGATAGACCCTTCAGGTACTACGCGATGGATCACATCTGACATTGGAAACTCCCTCACTGCGGTGTGTTGCCCGTCATTGACAAACACCACAAGCGTAAGACCGCTAATGGTTTTTTGCAAGCATAAAAAACCATTAGCCGGTTTTTGATGGGATAAAATACCAGAAAGGAGCTGTGACGCGCAGCGACCGCTACGGTTGGTTGTGTATTCAGCGCAGTGAACGGAGTCATGGGTGACAGTGAGTGCCACGGGAAGTACCGAGTTGACTTCCATGATCGAAGCCGAGATCCGCACATACTTGCGGGATGAGGCCCCTGCCCTGGGTCAGCGGATCACCGAACGCTTCCTCGCCGACCGCTTGCGGGTCTCCCGCTCCCCGGTGCGCAAGGCACTGCAGGAACTCCTGCGCGAGGGAACCCTGTCCCGCACCGACGGTGGCGGATATATCGTAGCTAGAACCGGTTCCGACGTGGCGCAGGGCCAGACCGAGGACACCACAAGCGATGACAGTGCCTACATGCGCATTGCTGCCGACAGGCTCAACGAGGCAATCCCTGAGCGGATCACAGAAAACGCGCTCATGCGGCGCTACGATCTAACCCGCGGCCAGGTCAGCCAGTTGCTACTGCGGATCTCTGCTGAAGGCTGGATCTCGCCACTGCCCGGCTATGGGTGGGAGTTCCTCCCCGTTCTGACCTCCGTGAAATCCTACCGGGACAGCTACCACTTCCGACTCGTCGTCGAACCTGCCGCCATCCTGGAAGACACCTTCATCCTGGACCGGGAGGGCATTAGGGAACGCATGGCCGAGCAGCAGGATCTGGTCAACGGAAGGATCTTCACCGTCACCGGATCGGAACTATTCGATCTGAATACCCGCTTCCACGAAACCGTGGCCCAATGCAGCAACAATGACTTCTTCATCGAAAGCCTGGCTCGCATCAACAGGCTGCGCCGACTGATCGAATACCGGCAAGCACTCGTCCCGGAACGGGCGGTCCTGCGGTGCGCCGAGCACGTTGAGTTGGCCCGACTCCTGCTCGCGGGCGAACTGCAGGCCGCCTCGGACCACTTGCGCCGGCATCTCTCCACCGTCGGTAGCGAAAAATCCCGCTAGCTGCGAAGCCGCATACCGACTCGCCGGTCACCACAAGCTGATTTCGTGCGCCAGAGGCCGTGGTTGTTTGTGGAACTAAAATACCGTGTTTTGGTTTTTTAGCTTGTAAAAAACCATCTTCGTTGTCATGCTTGTTGCGCACGTCACTCGACGCACCCAACGAAAGCGGATGAATCAATGAAGATCAGTTCCCTCCGGCGCGGTCGGCTGGTGGCAGCCGCAGCCGCTGCCCTCGCCGCAACGGTATCCATCACAGCCTGCGGCCCCGCCGCGACCAACCCGAATGCTGCCTCCAACAGCTCGGTAGCAAAGGAGATCACTATCGATGCCCCGTCGGGGCCGGGCAGCGGTTACGACCAGACAGCCCGCGCTCTGGAGAAGGCATTGAAAGGCGAAAAGCTCAGCAACAAGATCGAGGTACGGAACACCCAGGGTGCCGGCGGTACTGTCGCCTTGTCCCAATTCGTCCAGAAGTCCGGGACCAAAGACCTGATGCTCGGCGGCCTTTCCTTGGTCGGAGCGACCATCACCAACTCCGCTCCCAACAAGCTCACCGACCTCACCCCGGTGTCCCGGCTCATCGGCGAATACGAGGTAATCGTTGTGCCCGCCGATTCGCCCTACAAGACTCTGAAGGAATTTCTGACCGCTCTCAAAGCCAACCCCGGAGCCAACCCGATTGCCATCGGCAACCAGGGCGGCGTCGACCACATCTGGGGCGGCACCCTCGTCAAGGACGCAGGAGTCAAGCCGGCTGACGTCAATTTCGTGACCTTTTCCGGTGGCGGTGAGGCCCTCGTTGCCCTGTTGGGCAACAAGGTTGCCGCGGGAATCGCCGGTTACAACGAATTCGGCGACCAAGTCGATGCCGGCAAATTGCGGATCCTCGCGGTGTCCTCGGACAAGCCGATCGATGTTGCTCCGAATGCTCCCACCATCACGGACGCTGGCTACCCCGACGCCGTCCTCGTGAACTGGCGCGGCATCTTCGCCCCGCCTGGTGTCAGCGACGCCGACCGCAAAGCCCTGTCCGATGTCTTCGCAAAACTCGTCGAGACCGAGACCTGGAAAGAAACCGTAAAGACCAACGGCTGGTCCGACGAGTACCTGGACAGCGACAAGTTCAAGGCCGACCTGGAATCCCAGCAAGCCAAGACCCACGACATCCTGACCACGCTGGGACTGGCATGATCACCAGCATCAAAAGCAAGGGTGAGCTCGTCTTCGCCGGGCTCACCCTCGCGCTCGGCATCTTCATCCTCGTGGGAACCACCTTCATCAACGAACCCCTTGCCGCCAGCAATGTCGGCCCAAGGTTCTTCCCCTACATCATCGGCGCGCTGCTGACCGCAGCTTCAGCATTCGTGATTGTGGACGTACTACGCGGCAACAGTGCAGCACCAGAAGACGGCGAACTCGTCGACCCATCGCTGCCCATGAACAAGAAGCGCGTAGCTTTGCTCCTCACCTCCATCCTGGCGTTCGCTGTCCTCCTCGAACCCGCCGGCTACGTCATAGCTTGTGCCGTCTCGTTCTTCGGCATCGCCGTAACGCTCGGTGCCCGGCTCGGCTGGCGGGTCGCCGTCGCTTCCGTCGCCTTGTCCTTCGCCATCTACCTCCTGTTCACACGACCCCTGGGCATCTACCTACCGCCGGGCGTGCTGGCAGGCATCCTCTAAGGAAGTTCTCCATGGAAGGAATCAACGGGCTCATCCAGGGATTCGCGGTCGCCGCGACACCGGAAAACCTGCTCTTCGCCCTGCTCGGCGTCATCGCCGGAACCTTCGTCGGCGTCCTGCCTGGCATCGGCCCGGCACTGACCATCGCCCTGCTCCTGCCGGTCACCTACAACATGCCACCATCTGCCGCGTTCATCCTGTTCGCCGGCATCTACTACGGAGCCATGTACGGCGGCTCCACAACATCAATCCTGCTCAACGCCCCCGGCGAGTCCGGCTCAATGATGACCGCCATCGAAGGAAACAAGATGGCACGGGCCGGCCGGGCGGCCGCAGCCCTGGCAACCGCAGCCATCGGCTCCTTCGTCGCCGGCACCATCGCAACCCTTGCCCTCGCGTTCTGCGCACCCTACGTCGTCGACATCGCCATCGGACTTGGCCCCTCCGATTACCTCGCCCTCATGGTCGTAGCCTTCATGACCGTCGGTGCCCTGCTCGGATCATCGGCATCCCGCGGCTTCGTCAGCGTTGCCATTGGCCTGGTCATCGGCATCATCGGCCTCGATGCTCAAAGCGGCTCCGCCCGATTCACTTTCGGCGTACCGCTGCTCCTCGACGGCATCGACACCGTAGTCCTCATCGTGGCTCTTTTCGCCATGGGAGAGGCCATCTACCTCGCGGCCAAAATGCGGCCCGGCAAACCCAAACTCCTGGACCTCAAAAACAAGTCCGGGAAGTCCATGACGGGGATGAGCAGGCAGGACTGGAAGCGGTCATGGCCCGCCTGGCTCCGCGGAACAGCGATCGGCTGGCCACTCGGTGCCATCCCCGTCGGCGGCTCCGAAATCCCCACCTTCCTGTCCTACGCATTGGAAAAGAAGCTCAGCAAGCACCCGCAGGAATTCGGCAAGGGCGCCATTGAAGGCGTCGCCGGACCCGAAGCAACCAACAACGCCAACGCCGCCGGCTCACTCATGCCACTGCTCACCCTAGGGCTCCCGACGTCGGCAACAGCCGCCGTCATTCTCGTCGCCTTCCAGCAGTACGGCCTCCAACCCGGCCCGCTGCTGCTGGAAAAGGAACCACAACTGGTGTGGGGACTGGTCGCGGCCCTGCTGATCGGCAACGTCATGCTGCTGCTCCTCAACCTTCCGCTGGTCGGGCTGTGGGCCAAGGTGCTACTCATTCCCACGCCGTATCTGTACGCAGGAATCTCCACCTTCGCCCTCCTCGGCGCCTACAGCATCAACGGATCCGTCTTCGATGTCTTCATCATGCTGATCATCGGCGTCCTCGGATACTTCCTCCGCCAATACGGGTTCCCCGTAGCACCACTGATCATCGGAGCGATCCTCGGCCCCCTGGCAGAAACGCAACTCCGCAGGGCCATGTCCATCGCAGACGGCGATTTCGGTGCGCTGGTTTCCACGCCATTCTCCATCGCAGCCTATGTAGTGGTGATCCTCGTGGCTATCGTGCCGCAGGTTATGAAGCGCTGGGAACGCCGGACGGCTAAGGACGTCGGTGTGCTCCCGGAATTCGAACACGCCGCCGCATCGGGACCTGAAAAGCACTAGCACTAACGACTACCACAACGGTGACGGCTGAGGGCTTTCTCAGCCGTCACCGTTTTTAGATTCTGCATTCCCGTCATCAGAATGACTGAATCAGTAGCTCCGCTTCCTGAACTCTCAGTGACACGACCGCCGAAGTCAGGTGTAGGGAAGCGAGGATTCACCGAATGAAGTCTGACAAGTTTTCGTTAGGCTGTGCACAATGGCGCGGCACGTCCGTTAGAAGGCATTACGCGTGGGCCTGGAGGTCGGCACCAAAGTCACAATCGGATGCGAGGTGCAATACCCCGCCATTGACATCGGGTTACCCGAGTGAAGCCGTGGAGGCGGATGGAGATTGGACAGTCAACTTTGGGCGCGGGAGCATACTTCTTATGCCCCGCACTCAAAGCGGTGAGTCTGTACTCTCCCGCGCTGTCCGTATCGTGGAATCTTTCGCCGCTGGCGACACTGGCCTAACGGTCACCGAAATTGCTAAACGATCTGGCCTGCATATTGCAACGGCATCACGTTTGGTTGAGGAATTGTGCGGTCTCGGCTGGCTACAACGCGATGCGAAGCGGAGGGTGATGATCGGCGTGCGGATGTGGGAAGTTGTCTCGCGCGCCTCACCGACACAGGGCCTTCGCGAGGCGGCCATGCCAATGATGGAGGACCTGCACGGCATCATCGGCCAGCACATCCAGCTCGGCGTCATGGAAGGCGACGACGTCCTGTTCGTGGAACGTTTGACAGCACCTGGGGCGGTCGTCAATTTCACCCGTGTTGCAGGGCGACTGCCGTTGCATGCTTCGTCCGCTGGCCTGCTCCTGCTGGCTTACGCTCCGACCGAACAGCAGGAACAGATTCTTTCAAAGCCTTTGGAGGTCTACACGGCGCAGACCATCTCCACTGCGTTCCAGCTGCGACGGGCCTTGGCCGACGTTCGCCAACAAGGCTTTGCCTTCTTGGCTGGGCACATCCACCCGGATGCCACAGGTATAGCCGTGCCTGTGCGCAATCCAACGGGGCGGGTCGTGGCTGCCTTGGCGGCGATAGTACCAAATGATGATTCTGCCCGCTCGCGCATCGCAGTTCTTCAAGCGGCCGCGGCCGCGGTTTCCCGGTCCATGGCCTACCCAACTGCACCCCACCTGACAGACTTCTGAGCCCGTTCTCGATCTTTCATCTCAATCATTGAGAATCATGTAGTGACCTGCGCTACGTTGACGCCAGTCTAAGAATGAACAACGTGAGCAAAGGAGCCAAGATGTTCATCGGAAGCAACCATGCAGCAGATGCGGCGCAGCTGAAGCTGGTAGTCGGCGCGAAAATCAAAGCCGCCGATGGCGTCGTAGCTTTGACTTTGAACCACCCAGGAGGCCGCAGACTGCCGGACTGGACTCCGGGAGCGCACATAGACGTTGTCCTACCTACTGGGACGAGCCGGCAATACTCACTCTGCGGCGACCGGTGGGATCCCTATAGTTACCGCATTGCTGTGCTTCACGAAGATCATGGGCGCGGCGGGTCGGCATACATCCATCACGATCTAACAGAGGGGGCCGTCCTTGGCTTGGGTGGACCGCGCAACAACTTTCCACTGGCTCCATCCGAAGAGTATTTGTTCATCGCCGGCGGCATTGGTATCACTCCCCTGCTTCCTATGATCCGGCAGGCGGACCTGATGGGAGCAGACTGGAAACTGCTCTACCTTGGCAGGTCCCGGAGGACCATGGCGTTTCTTGACGAACTAGCTGGCTACGGTGAACGCGTGGTAGTCGTCGCTAAAGACGAATCGGGACGCTGCGATCTGCTGGAGCAGCTCGCCGGGCCGAAAGAGGAAACCAAGGTCTACGTATGTGGCCCCCGGTCGCTGCTCACCGCGGTCGAAGAGCACTGCAGGAACTGGCCCGTGGGACTGTTGCGCGTAGAACATTTCGCAGCCAAGCAACAAGGGGCCCCGGCCCGGGGAACAGCCTTCGAGGTTCAACTTGCCCGTTCAGGACTGTCGGTGACCGTGACCCCTGACCAGACCATCCTGGACGCAGTCCAGAAAGCAGGAGTCAATATCCTCACGTCATGCAGGGAAGGTACGTGCGGAACATGCGAGGTAACCGTACTGGGCGGGGACCCCGATCACCGAGACTCCATCCTCGACGAAGCAGAACGGGCCTCCGGCCGCTGCATGTTTCCCTGTGTCTCACGTTCTCGCAGCGACCATCTCATGATCGACCTCTAAACGCTTTCTGACAAAGGACCAGCTATGAATTCAACGCTTTCTACTTTAGATCTGCCCGTCAGTGACGCGGACCCCTTCAGCTACGAGGTCCTGGAGGACCCGCTTCCCTTTCAGGCCGATCTGCGGGACGCCGGACCAGTGGTGTTTTTGAACAAGTACCAGGTCTACGCCATGGGCCGCTACCAGGAGGTCCAATCAGCCCTGATTGACTGGCAAACCTTCCAGTCCGCCGCAGGGGTCGGATTAAGCAACTTTCGGTACGAGAAGCCATGGCGGCCGCCGAGTCTTCTCCTGGAGGCGGATCCGCCACATCACGACGCGCCTCGATCGGTGCTTACAAAGATTCTGGGTCCACGCGAAATCGGCCGTCTGGCTGAGTCCTGGGCAGAAGATGCGGCACAACTCGTTGACGAATTGCTGGCGAAAGGAGAGCAGTTCGACGCTGTCAAAGACCTGGCCGCAGTCTTCCCACTCCGCGTGTTCCCGGACGCCGTGGGCATTCCAAAAGCCGGCCGCAAAGATCTCCTGCCATACGGTGACCATGTCTTCAACGCTTTTGGGCCACCGAACGAGCTCGTCGCCAAAGGAGCGTCCCGAGTAGGTGAACTGTCGGCCTCGATTGCTGCGAACTGTGCCAGACACGTGCTTACTTCCGACGGCTTCGGTGCACGTATCTGGGCGGCGGCGGACAAGGGCGATATCACAGAGGCCCAAGCTCCTCTGATCGTCAGGTCCCTGCTGACCGCCGGGGTGGACACGACCGTCAACGGCCTGGCCGCCGTTCTTTACGCCTTCGCCACCAATCCGCGCCAGTGGGATCGTCTCCGGCAGAACCCGTCTCTTGCCCGTATCGCTTTCGATGAAGCTGTGCGTCTCGAATCACCCGTTCAAACGTTTTTCCGCACCGCCACCCGTGACATTGAGGTCGGTGGAAGTCTCATACCCGAAGGCAGGAAAATCCTCATGTTCCTCGGGTCCGCCAACCGCGACCCCCGCCGCTGGGAGCAACCGGACGCGTTCGATCTCGATCGTGATCCTTCAGGCCACGTCGGCTTCGGGTTTGGCATCCACCAATGCGTGGGCCAACACATTGCGCGCCTCGAAGCTGCAACAGTGCTGACCGCATTGGCCGACCGAGTTTCCTCAATCAAAGTATCCGGACCAACCCAGCGACACCACAACAACACCCTGCGCTCCTGGGAATCGCTGCCTGTGGAGGTTAAATTGGCCTGAATCGCGGTTAGGGGAAGGTAATCTCTACCGGGGCTGATCGCCATATGGTCAATCCCCTTGGCAGGGCTCCGCTGATTTGAAACCGTACAGTTCCCGTGTCAGCGCTGGAGGATCCTCTTCAGCGTGGCTCACGGACTTCAGCAGCTGGTCGTCGGGTGCGGGCGATGCCCGGCCAGGTAACGCAGGTCGGCATCGAGCCCGCGAGGAGACCGACTGACCTGGTCGGCCATATTCGTTCATAGGCGATCCGGGAGAAGCCGCGTTTCATCTGACCCAGTGGAACCCAGTGGAACTACGCGCGCAGTACGTTCAGGTGATCCCAAGCCAAGGATGGATAGGTCAGACCAAGCAATTGTTGTTCCAGGGAAGCCCTGGCCGTCGGTGCCAGGCCCGCACCCCACAGGATGGAGCTGCCGGCGCCGTCGGCTGCTGCGACCACGAGCCGCACAATACCGGCCGGCAGCCCGTCCGCCAATAGGTCTTCGTTCCACGCCCGCGCATATTTCTGGGCCAAGTCAACCACATGTGGAATGACCATGAGTTGCGTCATCAGGGACGCTTCTTCCCGAATTTGTAGTTCTTCATCGCCTTCGACACGGCACAGCGAGGCGCGAACATAGGCCCTCGTCAGTGATCCTGGCTGCGTATCCGCAAGGTCCTTCTGTGCCTGTACGGCGAGTCGGAATTCCTCGAGCTTGTGGCTTATAACGGCTCGAATCAGATCGTCCTTGCTTGCGAAGTGGTAGGTGAGCCCGCCTTTGGACAGCCTGGCGGCGCGGGCGATGTCGTCGAGCGTTGCCTGGGCACCGCGGGTGCGGAAAATCAACCCGGCCGCTTCAAGAATGAGACGTTGGGTCTCACTGGATGCCCGGCCTGCGGTTCGCGCCATACATCACACCTCCTGACTTTCATTTGACGGTGTGCCTTCACGGAAGATCTTCGCGGAAGAACGCTCACGATGTGAAGGGATCGTCAACCAGGCTACTGCGGCGGCCAGCGTAGCAGTTGCAGCGGCGATGACGGCGGTGGTCTGCATGGCCGTCATGAAGGCGTGTTTCGCCGCAAGTGCAGGAGCCGATCCCGGTGCCAGTACAGCCATCGCCTGCGCCAATGAGTCCTGTGCAGCAACCATCATGTTCCCTGTGACATCGTCCGGCAGCACCAAAGCCGAACGGTAGGTCAGGGATACTACGGAGCCCAGAACTGCTATGCCGAACGCTACGCCGAGCTCGTAAGCCGTCTCCGCGATCGCTGACGCCGATCCCGCTTTGTATGTCGGCACCGCGGAGACGACGGCGTCGGTGGTGAGCGTCATGGCGAGCCCGACTCCCAGCCCGATCGGGATCAGCGCCAGGATAAGCCAGACAACGTCTTGGCTCCCTTCGGCCGCCGCGATCAGCAACAGTCCTCCCGCGGCTGTGGCGAGTCCCAACGCGATTGCCCTTCCGAGCCCCAACGTCCGCGACGCCCAAGCCACAATTGTCACTACGCCCATCGACGCCAAGGTTGTTGGCAGTTCCAAGAGCCCGGCCTGAAGGGGGCTCAGCTCACGGACCAGTTGCAAATACTGCGAAAAGAAGAACAGCGTGCCAGTCAGTGCGAAGATCGCGATGAGATTGGCTATCACCGCTCCGCTGAATGCCCGGTTCCGAAACAGTGCGATATCCAGCAAGGGAGCAGGCAATTTACGCTGCCGGTGCACAAATACTGCGGATGCGCCGACGCCAACGAGGAACCAAAGCGCTACCGAACCGTCCAGCCCCTTGGTCGTGATGTGCTTGACCACATAAACCAACGGAACTATAGCCACCATCGATAGTGCTGCCGAAACAAGATCGAACGGCCCGGGGTGAGGATTCTTTGATTCGGGTAGCAGCAGTTTACCCACTATCAGAATGGACATCATGATGGGTACGTTGATCAGAAAGACGGAGCCCCACCAAAAATGTTCCAGTAAGGCGCCGCCCACCAATGGACCCAGTGCCATTCCCCCGGCGCTTGCAGCAGACCAAATCGCAATAGCGCGAGTCCGTTCACGTGGGTCTGAGAACATGCTGCGAACAATCGACAAGGTCGAGGGCATGATTGTCGCACCAGCCAGTCCCAAGAGGAAGCGGGCACCGATGAGCATCGTCGGATTTATCGAAAGTGCGGCAAGGATGGACGCAGCGCCAAATGCAGCACTGCCGATGAGCAGGAGCCGCTTGCGCCCTATCCTGTCCGCGAGGCTACCCATGGTCACCAGAAGCCCAGCCAAAGCCAACGAATAGATGTCACCTATCCAGAGAATCTCTGCAGCGTCTGGGCTTAGATCCCGAACCAAGGCCGGAACGGCCAGGGCCAGGACCGTGCCATCGACTGCGAGGAGCATGACTGCCCCGATCAAAACCCATAGGGCAGCCCATCGGCGACGATAGGGGACGTCTTGGGCGGGAGCTGTGGGATCCGGGGTCATAAATATAACTATACCGACCGGACGGTACAGTTTGCGCTTGTCTACCTGCCGGTCGTTGTTGAGTCTTCCCGTTCAACCTTGAGCAGGTACTTCAGTGTTGATAGGCGGGACCGAGGCATTGTCAATCCGCTTGGGGGCGATCAGGTCAGCCTCCGATCACGTGAGGCCTGGTGGTGCGGGCGGCAAACTTGGATGACCGGCGGCTTACGTGTTCACGCTGGCTCGCGCCCCGTTCCGGGGGACCCTGCATAAGCTTGGACTACATCAAGCCACCGATCAGCGAGCGGCCCGGTAGGGAACACCCGGCTATTTCTGCGATGCCTGCGACGGACCGCCAGGAGTGCGAAATCAAGGGCGACACCGGTGACGGATTCTTGGGCGTCGTCTGGCCCCCAAGTCCAGAGGCCACCGTCTGGGCTTTCCAAGGAAATCCGGAAAAGTTGCTGGGGCGGTTGGAACCCGTGCGTGCGGAACGCGTAGTCACGGGCGAGTATGGCCAGTGTGATGACGTGTTTCAGGCGCTCAGTGACGGGATATGGTGCCGCCAGGGTATCGGCCACGTCTTGGGCATGGGCCCAGGTCTCCATGAGGCGGGCCGTCAAAGCTGTCAGTAGAGACATGTCGGGGCCGAACCACGGCACACGGTCACGGGGGTTCCTTCCCTCGGTGGATTCCAGGATCGCGGCACGGCCGGCCCGCCACCGCGCGAGCATCTGTGTGGAACCTTCCGTGGCTGCCCGAGCCGCTTCTTTGTCGACGTAAGAGGGATCTTCGGCCATCTTGGAGGCCCTCAGCGAAAACCCTTGCGGGTCCATGAGGGCCTGCAGGAGGTTTTCATCAGTGGCCGTCAGGTGCGCGATCTGATGGGCGATGGTCCAGCCTTCTGCTGGCGTGGCCAAGGCCCACGCGGATGGCGGGAGTGCTGCGACCAGTTGGTCGAGCGCTTCGCCCTCCCGCCGCAGGTCTCGGCGAAGAATATCCTCTGGGCTGGGTTCAGATAGCAGGAGGAACTCCTCTTTGGAGTTCGCGCTTAAGGATTTTCCCCGAAGCCCCCAGCGGCAACTCGTCCAAGAAGAGAAACTGGCTGGGTACCTTGTATCCGGCCAGCCGTTCCCGGCACCAATCACGCAAGCAGTGTTCGGAGGTGCTGGCCCCCTTCTTGAGCACGACGTATGCAACACCGGTTTCACCCCACCGTTTGTCCGGTGCCCCGACGACGGCGGCGAGGTGGATGGCTGGATGGTCGTACAGCACCGATTCGATTTCGGCCGGGTACACATTTTCCCCGCCGCTGATGAACATCTCTTTTCCCCGGCCTACGACACGGCAGTTCCCGTCGCGGTCCCGGGTCACGATATCTCCGGTGCGTAGCCAGCCGTCGTCAAAGACGGCCCCCGTCTCGATGGGCCGACGCCAATACTCCTTCATGAGCATCGGACCCCGAATCCACAACTCGCCTGTGAAGCCAGGCTCCAGGCTCGCACCGTCTAGACCGCGGACATCGACTTCCGCCAAGGCTGCTGGTTGCCCGACAAAGCCTTCCGGCGTATTTGCGCCGGGAGCCAGCACTGTCGAACCTGCTTCAGTGGCTCCGAAGACCTGGATAATCCTCACGCCCTTAGCATCCCATCGGCGGATAAGACTGTCCGGCACAGGGGAACCGCCAACCGCGCCGAGGAAAGGCGGCAGCTCGGTCTCCTCGAACTCCGGCAACGAACTCATCATGTTGAGCACAGCGGGCGGACCGCCACCGAAGTGCGTTATGTTTTCCGCTGGATCTGAAAGGATTCCCAGCGCCGTCCGCGCGTCGAAGCTTTGCATGATGGTGACCGTTCCACCTTGGAACAGCACGTCATTTCCGAGAAGGTTCAAGCCCGCAACGTGAAACATGGGCAGGACCGTCAGGCATCGGGTTCTGGATGTGACGTCGTAGGCCATGGCTGAGTTAATCAGGTTTGCCATGACGGAGCCCACTGTATGCACCACACCCTTGGGCATACCAGTGGTGCCCGAAGTATAAATAATGACCCAAGGCAGGTTGACCTCAGCGGCGGGAAAACTGTTCCGTGCAACGGTGGCTTCGATCGCCCGTTCGTAGCTGCTGGCGTTTCGGTTGCCGTCAGCTGCCGAGGCCCATTCGAGAACGCTGATCGGCGTGTCCTCCCCCACGACGGCTGTGACAAGGGCCCGATGCACATCGTCGTGCAGGATCATGGTCGGTGTGGCATCGTCCATGATCTGCTGGATCTCGCGCGCAGCCAGCCGGAAGTTCAAGGGAACCATGATCGCGCCCAGCACGGCGCAGGCGTACAGGGTCTCGTAGACATGCAGGCTGTTCAGGCTAAGGACGGCCACCCGGTCTCCTGCCGAAACGCCCCGTTCGGCCAAGACCGCGGCAAGGCGTTGTATCCGCTGATCAAGCTCTTTGTAGGACAGTGTCTGTCCTGTGCCTCGGTCGACAATGGCAGGATGATTTGGACGACGACGAGCGTGGTACGAGATCCAGAACACTTTTTCTATCATCATTTGTCCCATCAGAACGTGTCAGGTCAGCCGGACGGCAACGACCTGGAAACCCTTGAAAGAGAGGGGGAATTGCAATCAGGCTGTGCCTGTCTTTACTTGTAGAAACGGGCCAGAAAATCTGCCACGACTGCGGGACGCTCCTGACCTTCAATCTCGATGGTGGCATTGACCTTGATTTGGGCGCCGCCCTTGACTTCAGCGACCTCGGCGATGGTTGCCTGCATGCGCACCTTGGAACCGACTCTTACCGGCGAGGTGAAACGGACCCTGTCAAGGCCGTAGTTGACTTTTGTTGTTACACCCTCGACGTCCAGCAGCTCGCCCCAGAAGGGAATGATGAGGGAGAGCGTGAGGAAGCCGTGGGCGATTGGTCCTCCGAAAGGTCCTTCTGTGGCGCGTTGTGGGTCCGTGTGGATCCACTGGTGGTCGTCAGTGGCGTCTGCGAAAAGGTTTACCTGTTCCTGGCTGATCTGCCTGTAGTCGGTGAAGCCAAGATTCTGCCCGGTCATGGTGGGAAGGGAGTCGAAATCGACGATCAGCTTTGACATTTTGGGCTCCTGAGGGGTGGTCGGTAAGGAGGAATGAATGCATTATGGTGTGGCGTTCAACCAGTGGATGTCGCGACTGGTGTGCGTGGTCACGGAGGAGAACGTTTCGGTCGAGAGGGAGCAGGGAACCGCATGAATCCAGAGATGACCCTGCCCGGCAGTTCCTCCGGGCTAAGAGGTAAGAACCGGTAGCGACTTGAGCGGCGGGCCCCTGGGCTGGCTAACTGCCCAAACCGAGGAGCCGGACAGCGTTATGTTTGAGGATCTTGGGGCGGATCTCGTCTTTGATCGGCAACTGGGCGAAGGCGCCCATCCATTTTTGCGGTGTGATCAGCGGATAGTCTGAGCCAAATAAGACTTTGTCTTGCAAGTACGAGTTGGAGCCCTTCACCAACGACTCCGGGAAATACTTCGGAGACCAGCCTGACAGGTCAATAAACACGTTCGACTTGTGCGTTGCAATTGAGTTTGCCTCATCCTGCCACGGCACGGATGGGTGGGCCATGATGATTTGCAGCCCGGGGAAATCGGCAGCAACAGCATCCAAGAGAAGCGGATTGGAGAAGGCGAGCTTTATGCCATGGCCTCCGGGGAGCCCCGCGCCCATTCCATTCTGGCCAGTGTGGAAGATCGATGGCAGTCCAAGCGTTTCGAGGGTCTCCCAGAGTGGGTAAAAGCGCCCATCAGATGGATCGAAGCCCTGGAGACTAGGGTGGAACTTGAAACCGCGAGCACCGAGCTCCAACGCCTGATGTTTGGCACTGGCAATGGCATCCTCCCCTGTCCTGGGGTCGACACTGCCGAACGGAATCAATACATCGTTGTTGCGGGCTGCGCCCGCGATGAGCTCCGGAATGCTGTTGGGTTCGTGCTTAAGTTGGGTCCGCGCATCCACGGTAAAGATGACGGCCGCCATGTTCAGTTCGCGATACAGCTCCGCGATCCGATCCAGCGATGGGCTGCGGTCTTGAGCCTTGAAATACTTTGCGGAAGCTTCAGACAGTATGCCGGGTAGGGAGTTATGGCCGCAGCTATCCACCTCGAGGTGAACATGCATGTCGATGGCCTCAAGCCTGGTGGCGTCAATTCCCAACTCGTATCGGAGGGCGGCCATGTCACTGCGCCTGGGCCGGTTCGGGCCTAAGCTCTTCGGGCAACGGCAGGAGGTCCTCGCCGTAGCTTTGGAGAGCTTCGTGGCCGAAGAGCCTGAGCGCGTTGTCTTGCAGCGCTTGGTAACTCCACCCGCCCTCGCGGTATTCGGTCGTGGCCGCGGTCGGATGCGACCACACCTGGAGCCGGTCTCCCCCGGCGCCGATGGCCTGCCCAGTAATGCCTGCAGCCTGATCTGAGGCCAGGAAGGCGATAAGCCCCGCAACATCCTGAGCCGTGCCAAAGCCGAGATCGTGACGGAAGAAGGACGGCATAGACCGGCCCATTTCGTCAGCCTCTATCGCCTTCTGGAAGTACGGTACCGTCTTGGTCATCGCCGTGGCGGCCACCGGAATAACCGAATTGACCGTTACTCCGCTCTTCTTCATCTCAAGCGCCCAAGTGCGCACCATGCCTACTATTCCAGCCTTTGCCGCCGCGTAGTTGGTCTGGCCGAAATTGCCCCGCTGCCCGGTGGGGGAACCAATGGTGATGATGCGGCCCGGGATGGCGTTTTGCTTGAAGTGTGCGAATGCCTCACGGACGCAGGTGAAAGTTCCCTTCAGATGGACATTGATCACCAAGTCGAAGTCTTCATCGGTCATCTTCAGCAGGCTCTTGTCCCGAAGGATGCCCGCATTGGTCACGAGGATATCCAAGCCGCCAAAATTTTCCACGGCTCCTGCCACCAGGGCCCGAGCCGCTTCGGCAGTTCCTACAGGAGCAACAACACTGGCTGCCCGGCCGCCATCCGCGTTGATAATCGCTACAGCCTGAGCTGCTGTATCCGGGTTAACGTCGTTAATTATGACCGCTGCACCCTGGCGCGCCAGCTCCCGCGCATATGCAAGACCCAGGCCTTGCCCACTCCCGGTGACGATCGCGACCTTGCCATTCAAGCTCATGCTTACTCCCTAACTAGTCCACACGGTTGCCGGCAGATCCTCCTGCCCGCAGCGTGAGATCCTTGTGTGTAGATCAATGTAAAGATTTATCATTGAAAATGTCAATGATCCATGTTTTCTACTATTGAGAGGTGGGGCTGTGCAGGGTACGAATGCCGGTGGTTCAAGGCTTGCAGGATCTCAGATGGGTGACGCCATGGGGCTGCTGCTCGCCAAATTACATTCAACGACGTCGGCCCTGAACAATGAGGCCTTGGCGGTTTTTGGCCTGAGGGAGCGTTCCTTCTCCGTGCTTGCTCTGGCTTGCAGCGGGCTTGAACCTACGCAGCGCGAACTTGCCGATTTCCTCAGCCTCGATCCGAGCCAGATTGTCAGCTTGGTTGATGATCTGGAGGGGCGCGGCCTGATTGAGCGGACGCAGGGCAAGCGTGACAGGCGCGCAAAGATCATCACCGGGACCCCGGCCGGTAATGAGCTCCACGAGAATGCCCGCCGGACGTTGGAGGACTGCGAAAAAAATCAACTCTCAGCCTTCACTGAAGGTGAGGTCTCTCAGCTCAGATCTTTGTTGAAGAAGGCTCTGTGCCATATCCGTTCGTGATACTGCCCAGCAGCCGAACCGGCAAGTGCCAACCTGACTCAGCCCGCCGGATTCTTCATTTTGGCGCTTATTGCGCGGGCTGCCGGTGCCACTACCTTTAGAACTGATGCCAGGTGGAAACCTTCACTCGGAACTATCACCGAAAGTGAAGCGACGGCTCTACCGTAGGGTCCCACGATCGGCACTGCCACGGAGGTCGAGCCTTGGTGGAGGTAGCCACTGGTCACGGCATGCCCTTCCTGCCTGGCCCGCGCTAGGCGCGTGAGCAGGACGGAATTGCTCTCTGTCGGTTCCCTCGAGAATTTGGGGCGCGGCGCGCTGAGTACGCGGCTCAGCTCTTCGGATTCTAGCCCTGCAACCAGGACGAGTCCGCTTGAGGTGGCATACCACGGGAATCTGCCGCCAACGAGCGTGAAGTTCACCGTGGATTCCGCCGCCGAAAGACGTTCCAGATACAGCACGTCAGTCCCTTCAAGGATTCCCAGCTGGGCGTGTTGATTGAGCTTGTCCCGTACTTCCTCAAGATAGGGGCGGGCACATTCCCGCAGTCCGAATACGCCGGGTGCGCGGACTGCGAGTTCCCAAAGTTTGACACCCAGAATCAGCTCTCGCCCTCGCCGCTCGAGCAGCCCAAGGTCCAACAGCTCGCCAACGATTCCATGGACGGTGCTGAGCGACATTCCCGTCCGGGCGGCCACCTGTGTCAGCGTCAATTCGCTTCGTCTTGGATCAAAGGCTTCCAGTACCTGAACTGCCCGAGAGAGTCCGGACCTTCCTGCAGAATATTTTGCCACTTCTCTCCTACATATTCGTTTCATGCGAATTTGATGATAAACCGGCTGTGACTCACATCATGATTGCAACGGTGGGATGCGCAAAGTCTGACCGGAGGTAGGGAACTTCTCTCCGGCTGACCTGATCGGCCAGCGGCCCGGATAAGTCGGGAGTTCGGAATTCGCCTGTCAGGGCACCGCAGCTTGAGCCGGGCATGGAGCACCGATTCAACAAGGTGGGGGACGGAGTTGTCCTTCACTTCCAGGTTTTTCAGTGCAGCCACAACGATCCCCCTCGTAGTCCAGAACCGAGCCTGGCTGGGCGCTGGCCCGTCAACGTAGAGGGGTCCACAGGCAGGACCTGTACCAGGCCTGCCATTACTCAGACCCATATCTTCCAAGGAGACTAACCATGCAAAACCAAGGACTTGGGTCCTGGCTGGGCCGACGGCTGAAGAAATCTGGGTCCAAGGCCGTAGTGATTCACGGAGACCGAACGCTGAGCTATGAGCAGTTACACAACCGTTCTGCGCGGCTTGCAACTGCCCTGTCTGAGCATCAGGTCCGCCCGGGCGACCGCGTGGCATTCCTTGGGGAGAACAGTCCGGAGTTTCTAGAGACCTTCTTCGCAGTTGGGATGCTTGGCGCTGTAATAGTGCCCCTCAACACGCGGCTGGCCGCGCCAGAAATCCGCTATCAACTCAAGGATGCCGGGGTAGTAGTTCTGATCCATGACGCGTCACTGGAGGGGTTGGCAGAGCCGGCTGCCCGTGGACTGGACTTAGCCCGGTGGAACGTCGGTGACGGGGACCACGATGCCGCACGCGCATTGGAGTCATTGCGGGAGAATGCCGAGCCATGGGGTGAGGATGTGCCCGTTACGCTGGACGATCTGGCCGCCATCCTCTACACATCCGGAACCACAGGTAGTCCCAAGGGCGCCTGTCTGACGCACGGCAACTTCACGTGGAACTGCGTCAACGCCTTGGTGGATTTCGACGTGCGCAGCGACGATGTATCACTGATGATCTCACCGATGTTTCACGTTGCGTCGCTGGGAATGGGGGTCCTGCCGGCAGTCCTAAAAGGCTCGACACTTGTCCTGGAGTCCAAGTTCGAGCCCGGGAGGGTTCTGCAGTTGATCGAGAAACACGAGGTCACTTCCCTCTCCGGTGTCCCGACAACATTCCAGATGCTTATGGAACACCCAAGTTGGAAGGATGCGGATCTTTCCTGTCTAAGGCGCCTAACATGCGGTGGTTCCGCCATTGCGTTGAAAGTCATCGAGGCCTACGAGGAAAGAGGACTGGCCTTCACTATGAGTTATGGAATGACGGAAACTTCGCCGGGTGCCACTACGTTGCCCGAGGAGAAATCCCGCCAAAAGGTCGGCTCTTCCGGGCTGCCCCTGTTCTTTACTGACGTCAGTGTGGTCGGGGCGGCGGGCGAGCAAGGTGAGATCCTTATTTCTGGCCCCAACGTCATCAAGGAGTACTGGCATCGCCCGGACGCCACTGACGCTTTCGAAGACGGATGGTTCCACTCCGGGGACATCGGCTACGTCGACGCTGAGGGCTACCTCTTTGTTTCAGATCGGCTCAAGGACATGATCATTTCCGGCGGCGAGAATATTTACCCGGCGGAAGTAGAGGCAGTGATCCTTGAATTGCCCGAGGTGTTGGCCGTGGCTGTCATCGGGGTGCCTGATCAGAAATGGGGTGAAGTTCCGCATGCTGTAGTGGTGCCGCGCGAAGGCGCCCAGCTTACGAACGAAACGGTCCAGAGGTACCTGGCCGGCCGCTTGGCCCGCTACAAGGTTCCCAAGACATTGACTATGGTCGACGACATGCCCCGGACGGCGTCCGGAAAGATACGGAAAAACGTCCTCCGGGACCAGCTGCAGGCCTCGCGCCCCTAGCCGTGGGCTGCAGGTCAAGCCACTTTTTGAGCGCGCCCAGTTCGCTTTGACCCTGGAGATGTCGTCGCAGGGCACGCTCCGTGGGCTCGCAAGGATCTGGGCTGCGCTACGGTGGCGCCAAGCGATTCGTCGGATTCTGTTGCTCCTAAGCCGTGTCACAGGTCATTTCCCAAGCCAGAAAAATGTTCAGATTCGCTGCTGAAACCTTGCGGTGGGCGGGCCTCCTGCGTTGAAAGTACGGCTCCAAGTAGTCCAGGGAACTTCGCCTCCAGATCGGCTCGCCTGAGCGTCAGTCTCCGGTTGCGGCCAAAGAGCTCGCTAGTGATGACCCCGGCTTCGCGTAAGACCTTGACCTGGTGGGAGCGAGTGGACTTTGGCGTCCCAGGACCTAATGCAGAGCAGTCCACCATGTTGACTGGTCCGGCTCCCAATTCGTGGACCAAGGCGAGCCTCGCGGGGTCACTGAGGGCGAAGAGCACGGTCGTCAGTTCTATTTCCTCGGGGGCCGGGTGCGGTAATCTCTCGGTTTCGCTCACAGTTCGATAATAGTTGAACCTTCCGGAAGGCCTCAGGTAACCTGCAAAAATGGTTCCAAAAACTTCGAACAATGTCGCTTTCCGCGAAACCGCGCGTGTTGCTTCCTCGGGTTCCCCAAGCACGTCAGGGGTGGCGTCCCGTTGGCGTTTCGGACTGGTGCTGGCCTTCATGACCGTGATGATGGCGGGAGCAAGTGCGCCCTCGCCGTTCTACCCCACCATCCAGGAGAAGTTCGGGCTAGCACCTGTCATCCTCACACTGGTGTTCGCGGTCTATGCCGTAGCCTTGCTGGCCACCCTGCTCTTAGCGGGTTCTATGTCTGACTATCTGGGCCGAAGGCCAGTCGTTTCCGCTGGCTTCTTCCTTCTAGCCGGCAGCCTGGTCCTGTTCTGGCTGGCTGGTGACTCAGTGGCGCTCATGTTCGCCCGCCTCCTGCAGGGGATCGCCAGTGGATTGCTGCTCTCGGCGCTGGGAGCAGCAATTGCCGACCTGGAACCATCCGGAGAGCCGGGAGCCGCTTCGGCCTGGAATTCTTTGTCTGCCTTGGCGGGCCTGGCGTTTGGAGCGCTGGCAGCCGGATTCTCTCTGCTTGTTCTTGGTGAAACGGGTGGGTCCGCGGTCACGTTTGTGAGCCTGTCTGTGTCGTCACTTATGTCTGCAGGTGCCACTTGGCTCCTACCGGAGACGTCCACCAGGAGGAAGGGGATCTGGCGGTCCCTGCTCCCACGCATTTCTGTGCCTCTTCGGGGACGAAAGCATTTCCTGGATGCGATCCCGGTGTTCGCCTCGGGCTGGGCTACCGGTGGGCTGTATCTCTCACTTGGAACGAGCCTGTTGACCAAAGTGTTTGAAGAGAGGTCGCCTTTCAATGGTTGGCTGGTCGTCACTCTATTGGCCGGGTCCGGAGCCCTCATGGGATTCTTGGCGCGCAGGTGGAAATCAAAAGCGATCTCTCTCTACGGTGCGGCGTCCTTGGCTGCAGGCAGCGCGCTCACAATCGTTTCGGTGCTGCTCGGCTCTCAGTGGCTCTTTCATGTGGCCGTCGTAATCACTGGAACGGGATTCGGGACGGCATTTCCAGGGGCACTGCATTCTATTCTGACCACCGTAGAAGCCTCCCGGCGCGCCGAGACCATGTCGGCAGTTTTCGTTGTCTGCTATCTGGCATTCAGCGTTCCGGCTGTCGCGGCGGGCGCTGCCGTGCCCGTTGCAGGTCTTTCTGTCACGGTTCTCTGGTATGCCGGTGCTGTCGCGCTTCTTGCGATCAGTTCGGTGGTTCTCATTCTGATGCGGCGGGATCATACAAGTGGTGTCCGCGAATGCCGGCGCACGCTTCCTCTCGACAGTTAGGCTGCCGGTCTGCTTCAGCATGTGCACCGAGGCAGATGGTCGCTAGTCAGCGAGGGTGATCCGACCTTCAAGCTTAAGCCATTCGGACGTCGGCCGACACCGAATCGCGAGCCAAATCTCGGCGCGTGTTTCCAGGGCATCGAGTGGTTGGCTGAGCAGGGATTCAATGTTTCGCAATCTGGACCTGAGCGTGTGTCTGTGAATCCCTAGACGATCACACGTGTTTTGGAGAACACAGTTTTGATCGATCCAGACTTTCAGTGTGAACAGGAGGGTGCCGTCGCTGTCGGCTCGCTCAACAGGAGAAAGGATTGCGTCAGAGAACAACTTGGCGGCCGCAGCGTCCCCAGTTTCAACCAGCCAATCGAAAATAATTCCTTGGCGGAACGTTACTGGCCGACCTGAACTTCGACTCGCTTGAACTGCTGCGAGGGCTTGGGTTCTCGATTCGTCCAAATGGCCGGGACTAACAATTGCTCCGATGCCGACGGGTTTCTCGGGCGCCAAGGTCTCCAGCATCTCCAAGACCGGGTCGTCCTGCTCGGCAATGAACTCTACAAAACCTGCCTGCACCCTGCCCATCCCGCCACGAAAAGCCGGGGCCAGATCGCCCAAAAAGGCGGGCACTTCGTCTTTGTCCGGATCGAAGATAACGACGCGGAAAAGCCGCCCTGTCAGGCCGGCTCCGCGTAGCCTGGACCGAGCGACGGCTTCATTTCCAGCGGCCAGGACCGCTGCAAAGGTCTCAGCTCGTCGCAAGCGCTCGGGTTCGTCGGATAACCAGAGTCGCTCCAGTTCCAAGCTCAGGAGCGGGACCAATCCTGCCGTTGAATCCAGTGCTGTCTTGTGCGAGTCGGTTACGACCAAATACCCACGCGTCCGGGTTGAGCCAAGAGGTTTGATCATCACCGGCCGGCCCGCAAGAACGGCGCTGATTGGCGGGTGTCCACTTTGACTCAGAAGTTTTTCCAGTTCCTCCCCGGCGAGCTCGGAGTTCCCACCCATAACCCGTCCAAGCCGGTTCACAATAACGGCTGAAACACCGGTTCGGCTTATCCACACGTCCATCAAGCCGGAAAGGCCCAAACCGCGCCCCACGACCGCGGATAATTCGGCAAAAAGATCCAGAGAGGCCTGCAGCGGACGACGTCTCGCGTCTGCCAAGGCATCAAAGACGCAACGAATTAGATATGCGTGGGGTGTGCGTTCTGAGACGGTTACAAGCGCCAAATCCGATTCAGAGCAGGCGTTTTTGAGAAGGTCCGGCAGGCGGGTGAATGGCGAACCTGGTCCAACCGTTAGTGCCAAGGCGGCCGCACCACTGGCTTTAACGGCAGCAGCATATCGCTTGAATTCAGGCTCTCGCAGTAGCAGCCCAGTGGTGATAAGAAGCTCGCCGCCTTCCAGTGCGGAACTGGGATCAAGGGATTCCGATGCGACGGCGCCGTTGAGATCCGGCAGACCGGCCAGTGGCCGAAGCTCCAGTTTGAGCACCGCGTCGGTCTTGAAGATCGTCGATAGGGGGACTGTCATCCGGTCAGGCTATCCAAGTTGAACAAGTAAGTCTAAGTTTTTAGACAGTTCGGCGATTGTGTGCCGTGGCGCGTATCACTATCGTTGAGTCACGCGGCAGGGTACATCTCCTGCTATCCCCCAAATCCTGCGGTTTGCCGCCTCTCTGGCGTGCGCTCTCCGCAGCTTCTTGAAAGGTCATCTCATGGCGGATGGATCCCATTTGAGACCAGAGCAGCGACTGCGCAGTGGTGTCATTTCAACCAGGCACCTTGTCTTCTTTGTGGTGGCAGCGGCGGCTCCTTTGACTGTTCTGGCCGGCTTTGCTCCCCTTGCGTACATGATTGGTGGGGAGCTTACGCCACTCGGGTACCTCATTGCCGGCGCCGTATACCTGTTGTTCTCGGTCGGGTTCACTACGTTGAGCCGGTACGTCAAGGACGCAGGGGCGTTCTCTGCCTACATCCGGAAAGGGCTCGGTCCCACGGCCGGTTCGGGAGCGGCGTTCCTGGCGTACGCCGCCTACACATTGGGGCAGATTGGCTTCTGTGCAGCCGCAGGCCTGTTCGCTTCGGCGGCGCTCGACAAGTTCCTCGGGGTGTCGCTTCCGTGGGGCCTGTGTGCGGTGCTTATTGGCCTTGGTACAGGCGCGTTGTCTTACTTCCAAGTCAATGTGGGGGCGCGTGTTTTGTCGGTCCTGCTGATCGCCGAAATCGGAATTCTCTTTGTGCTTGCAGTTGCCGTGCTTATCAAGGGCACGCCCAATGGCCTAACGGTCACCGCAGCCGACCCTGCCACTTGGGACGCGGGCACGATTGGTTCGCTGCTCGTCGTGTCGTTCCTTGTCTATGTCGGATTTGAACAGACGGCCGTCTATGGTGAGGAAGTCAAGAACCCTCGTGTGACGGTCCCCCGCGCGACCTACATTTCCGTGGGTTTGTTGACGGGCATCTACACGTTCATGTCGTGGGTAATCCTGATGGCTATTGGGCCGGCGAACCTTCCCAGCCTGCTGGCGACCGGAAACCTGTCGACGATCGTATTCGACGTCAATAACCAGTACCTTGGCGGAGCGATGACAGTTGTCATGGAACTCTTGGTGGTCACGAGTTTCCTGGCCGGTGTACTTGCCCTTCAGAACGCGGGAACAAGGTACCTGTTTTCGATGTCGCGTCAAGGACTCGTCCACAGGAAGTTTGCCCGTGTCAACGACCGTACGGGGAGTCCGGGAGCCGCCGCGATCTTTCAAACGCTCCTCGTTGTGGTGGCTATAGCCGGTTTCGCTGTCATTGGTCTGGACCCCTACAGGCAGGTGGTTCTTTGGACTAATACCCCGACAATATTGGCTGTACTTGTCCTTCAAATCGCGACCTCCGTTTCGGTTATCGCCTACTTCCGCCGCGAGAAACACAAAGAGTCTCTCTGGAACAGGTTGATAGCTCCCGCAGTTTCGATCGTAACGATGGCGGGTGCCCTGGTGCTGATCAGTACCAATCTCGACTTGCTTACGTCTCTCGGTTCCGCCGGAAACCTCATTATGTGCTCGCCCCTGTTCGTGGCCCTCATAGTCGGATTGATCATCGGACGGAAACGCGCTAAGTCATCGCCCGCTGTTGCCCAGGAGATCAACGCATGAACACTCGCAATCCGGTTCTGCCCGAAAGCAGGGTCACCGACGCCTCCAAGGCAGTAGGACTCGGCCCGCGGCACGCTTGGTCAGTCCCGGGGTTCAGAGTTGAACGTCCGGCCGAGGACTTCTCCGGTGGTGAGGGGTGGTGTTACACCGATCGCTTTTCATACAACCCGGGCGAATCAATCGATGTCCACACTCATACAACGGTGGACGCATACGACTTGAAGCTGGTGCGTGACGGTCTAGATGCGGAGACCGTCTGGTCCCGGACCGGTCTGCCCGGCAAGTCCTACGAAACCCCGGTGGACTCGTATGCGGTTGGCTGCAAATGGCCGGTGGCGTTGTCCATTCCTGTAGACGAACAGTGGCGTCCCGGCTTTTACCTCCTGATCATGTCCTTTGAACATGAGGGGCGAATCTACGAACGGGAACACTTCGCAGTCATCAAGAGAGCTCCCGAGGCAGACCCCGCCCCGACAGCGCTCGTTCTGACCACTAGCACCATGCTTGCTTATAACGACTGGGGTGGAGCGAATCATTACCGGGGCCTGGGAGACGACCCTTGGGAAGATGTCCCCTCCCCTTTGTCAGCCATACAGCGCCCCGTGGCGCGGGGAATGCTCAGGCAGCCAGAGGATGCACCCCGCAGCTCCAACCCATCGACCCCCGGCCCTGGCTATATCCCTCGGCACCCCGCATACGAATACGCACACGTGCACGGCTTCTCCCGGCACTACGCGGACGCGTTTTGGGCGACTTACGAACGTCACTTTGTCCGGTGGGCCGAACAACATGGATATGAGCTGGACTACCTTACGCAACATGACTTGCACGAGGATCAGGCTGTCCTTGACCGGTATGCATGCGCCGTGGTCGTAGGACACGATGAATACTGGACAGGCGAAATGCGCGACACCGCCGAAGGTTATGTTGAACGCGGCGGGCACCTTGCCCGCTTCGGCGGGAATTTCTTGTGGCAGGTGAGGCTCGAAGACAACGGGAACACCCAAGCCTGTTATCGGACGCCTCAAGAAGACCCGCTGACTCCAACGGAGCCATCGCGCGTCACGACAGCGTGGGATTCGCCCGTCGTCGGGCGGCCGGCGGCCACTACCTTCGGCCTGACCGGATTGGGAGGCTGCTACAACCGATACGGTACTGCCGCCCCTCGCTCCTCCGGAGGTTTCACAGTGTACCGGCCGCGTCATTGGGCATTCACGGACACTGATCTCAATTACGGTGACATCTTTGGGGCGGCGCCCATCAACGTCGCGGCCTTCGAACTGGACGGAGTCGACTTTACATTCCGTAAGGGAATGCCCGAGCCGACCGGCGTCGACGGAGCCCCGGAATCCTTGGAAATCATCGCTATGACACCGGCAACCCTCGGCGAAGAAGACAAGTGGGACGGAGCAGTTCCCCTCGGCGCGCCCGTCGGAGAATTCCTAGACGCGTTGGACGCTATCTATGGAGATGACCTCCCGGAACGCTTTAAGGGCGAATGCTATGGCTCAGGAATGGTGGCAACGTTTACCAAAGGCGCGGGAGAGGTCTTCACAGCCGGAAGCACCGAATGGGTGAACGGTCTTAGGCTTTCTGATCCCTTCACTGAGCAAATCACGCACAACGTCCTGCGGCGCTTCACAAGCTAAACGCCCGTAAACACTTCAAGGAGTACGCCAGAATGGCAACTTTCGACGTAAATAATGTTCAGACGCTGACCTTCGGCAACGGCGAACTTGTAATACCCGATGCCAGCCTTTACGAAGCATCATCCGACCATTGGCGTGAAGAAGAACACCATGCCTCCCTGGCAAACACTCGTTCACAGGTTGCCGCCTGGCGGGGCGAACCTGGTTGGGTGAGGATCACGGACTGGCCCTATCACGAGATTTGCGTCATCCAAAAGGGCAGAGTGGCCATAGAGGACCAAACGGGAGGCCGCAGGGAATTCGGCCCGGGCGAAGCGTTTGTGGTACCTGCCGGTTTTAACGGCGTATGGCACACCCTTGAAGCATCCGAAAAAATCTTCATCGGCATCCAACCGGACTCCCCCGCCTCTGCCTGAACATCGGCAGCCGCAAACCGTAATACATAGAACAAAGGAAACACCCATGCCCTCCCGTCCGATGCCCACACAAGCGACTCCTAACTTAACAAGGACTCGAACCGACACCCCGGTGCGTGGAGGCGCAGCCGATATGGCTTGGTCAGTTCCGGGCGGTCTACTTGAGGTACCTGGCGCATCAGAGAGCATTGAGCTCTGGTGCTACGCCGACCGTTTCGACTACGGGCATGGCGACACCGTGCGGCTGAAGGTCCACACGACAGCTGAGAAGTTCAACGTGAACATTGTTCGGGATGGAGCGGAACCGCGCACGGTCTACACAAGAAAGAACCTGACCGGACGCGAACAGGAGACACCCTGGGACGCTTACGCGACAGGGTGCGACTGGGAAGACAGTCTCACCTTTAGCATTGATTCCGGCTGGGAGCCAGGCTTCTATCTAATCATTCTTGAAGCAGAGGAGAACGGTCGGCGCCAGGAACACGAGGGGTTCTTCATTATTCGCCCTGCCGATCCACGGGACGTCGATTTTCTGCTGGTGCATACCACCAGCACCATGCTCGCCTATAACGACTGGGGAGGGGGGAACCACTATCGCGGCCTTCCCGACGGCCACCTCAACGATACGCCCTCACCCTTTTCCTCGTCCCAGCGTCCCATCGCAAGGGGCATGCTCCGCAAGCCTGTCGGAGCGCCCCGGAACATCCACACCAACACCCCTGAAATTGGATGGGTTCCCCGGCACGAAACGTACGAATGGGCATGGCTCAACGGGTATAGCAGGCACCACGCCGACGCCGGCTGGGCAACCTACGAAAGGCCATTTACCGTTTGGGCCGAAGGCCAGGGATATCGAGTAGGACACACCACTCAAAGCCACTTGCACTTGGACCCAGCAGCGCTCGAAGGTTATGCGTGCGTTGTCATCGTCGGACACGACGAGTATTGGACGTGGGAAATGCGCGACCGAATCGACTCCTTCGTTGACGACGGCGGTCACTTGGCACGATTTGCAGGCAACTATGTCTGGCAAGTCCGGTTCGATGAAAAGGCACAGACTCAAACCTGTTACAAAATGCCCTTCGCTGATCCATACATAGACCAGGACATAACCAAGGTCACCACAATGTGGGACTGGAAGCCCATTGGCCGTCCCGGGGCAGCGACGATGGGCCTCAGCGGTGCAGCGGGCTCCTACATCAGATACGGCTCAGCATCCCCCCGGGCAAGTGGCGGTTTCACCGTCTACCGGCCCGAACACTGGATCTTCGAGTCCACGGACCTGTATTACGGTGATGTTTTTGGCGCCGCACCGATTTGTGTCGCCGCTTTCGAAGTCGACGGGGTCGACTACACCTTCCGCAAGGGTCTTCCCTACGCAACCGGGGAGGGAGGCGCACCGGAAAACCTGGAAATCCTCGCTATGACACCGGCGGTCTTCGGAGCCGAAGACCGGTGGTCCGGCACCGTCCCCATTGGCGCCCCACTCGAGGAGGCCACGGCACTTCTCGAAGAGGCCTATGACGGAAACCCGCCCGAATACCAAACAGATACCGTCCGCGGAGCAGCTATGATTGCCGCCTTCGTGCGTGGAAAGGGCGAAGTCCTCACTGCCGGAAGTACGGAATGGGTTAACGGGCTGATCCACCGCGACCCGTTTACAGAACAAATCACTCGGAACGTCCTCAACCGTTTCACCAGGGCCGAAGCCAGCGGCAGCGCTGACGTGAAGGAGCCCTCTTGATGTTCGGTAGTGTCACGGGAACCGTTTACCGCGCGATCAACCCCGCAACCGGTTTAGTTGAAAGAACGTTCCCTTCAGCCACGGATGCGGACGTTCAGGCGGTGCTCCATCAGTCCGAGCAAGCCTACCGCTCTTGGGCGCAGCGGCCAGCGCAGGAACGGGCGCTGACACTGGCGAGAGTCGGTCAAATTTTCCGGGAACGGGCCGATGAACTGGCGCTGATTGCCACTAACGAAGTGGGTAAGCCCTTGTCCCAGGCCAAAGCAGAAGTGGAATTCAGTGCACAGATCTTCGAGTACTACGCCGAAACCGGCCCAGGCATGCTGGTTGAAGGACAAGTGCCCGGAATCACCGGCGCGACGGCGGTTGTCCAGAAACGACCCTTGGGACCGCTCTTGGGCGTCATGCCCTGGAACTACCCCTATTACCAGGTGGCCCGCTTCGTAGCCCCCAACCTGCTGCTGGGCAACACGGTTCTTCTCAAACACGCGGAATCGTGCCCGGGTTCGGCGCAAGCTATCCAAGACGTCTTCGCAGAAGCCGATGTGCCCAACGGCGTCTACTCGAATGTTTTCGCCACCCACGAACAAGTCGCGTCGGTTATCGCCGATTCACGGGTGCAAGGGGTTTCATACACCGGATCCGAGCGTGCTGGAGCGGTCATCGGCGGACTCGCCGGCGCAAACTTGAAAAAAGCGGTGTTGGAGCTGGGTGGGTCCGATGCATACATCGTCTTGGACACCGTGGATGTCCGAGAGTCCGCCCGGGACGCTTGGGCTGCCCGTATGGAGAACACGGGTCAGGCCTGCAATTCGAACAAGCGGATTATCGTCATGGAAGACATTCATGATGCGTTTGTAGATGAGCTAATTGAATTGGCCAAAGACTTGCAACCCGGCGATCCATCGCGCGAGGAACCGGGGACCTTTGCTCCGATGGCTTCCAGGGCCGCTGCCCAACAGCTCGCAGAACAACTCCAGGACGCGGTCCGTAAGGGTGCCACCCTTCAAGTTGGCGGCGAACTGGCAACTGATAGCACAGCATTCTTTTCGCCCGCAGTTCTGACTGGCGTTACACCAGCAATGCGCGCCTATCATGAGGAACTCTTCGGCCCGGTGCTTGTCGTCTACAAGGTCGGGAATGACGATGAAGCCGTCGTCCTGGCCAATGACACTAAATATGGGCTCGGAGGGGCGGTCTTCAGCCAAGACCCTGAACGTGCTAAGCAGGTCGCCACCGATCTAGTCACGGGCATGGTCTTCGCTAACGCCTCCTCAGCCGAGATGCCTCAGTTGCCGTTCGGAGGCGTCAAAAGCTCAGGCTATGGCCGCGAACTCGGTCCGCTCGGAGTTCTTGAATTCTCAAACCAGCGCCTTGTGTACACCGCTATCTGAGGGAACACCGTGACCTCTACGAAACCATCTGACGGAGAAGCTACGTTCCTCGATCTGTCGAGTGCGAAACTGTCCGGGCGATGTGTTCTGCTTCGTTGGCCGGACGGCTTCCAGTGTGAAGGCACAGTCGAGGACGAGCTGGTCCAGCAGGACATCTTCTGGATCTTTGAACACTCGGTAGGAGTAAGGAGGATCATCTTCCGGTCAGAGCTGGAATCCATAGTTCCCCTTTCGCCTGCTGGACCGGCTACGCCCTGCAAACAAACGTAAGAGGGAAACACTGTCACAGCTTGATCGCCATCCACTCTTGTTGAAGGTTAGAGGTCGAGGAGTTCAACGACCAGACACCTGAGGCCGTGAGCCACACCCGCTACATTGCAAGACTCGAAGAAGGGCGCTCTAAGGGCCTACGCTGGCCCGACGGAGTTCACTGTCTGTTCTCTAGGGAGTGGGAGGCGGGAGTTTGGGCGTAGGCGACGCACGCACAGTGGCGATGGCGGACGCTACTTTCCTGAGGCGACGATCTGCTGCAATATCTGGAAAGCGACGGCAACGACGAGTGCGTTGTAGAAGAACGACACGACGCTGTGTGTGACGGCGGTACGGCGGATGCGCACCGAGCGGATGGCGGCGTCGCCGGTGCCGAAGGAGGTGCCGACGGTGAAAGCGAAGTAGATGTAGCTAAGGAGCGTCGGTCCCGGCTCGTCGGGAAAGTAGACGCTCCGCTCGGGTTCGCTGGCGTCGATGGCTTGGTACATCTTGGCGAAGCCGGCATTTAGGAGGAGCCAGGACAGGATGATCCCGATGGATGCTGCGCCGGCCACGTAAGCGCTCTCAAGGTCGTGGGCAATGCTGTCTCTAGTGCCTAGGGCCACGACCGCCGAGGTGATGCCGGTGACGCTCGAGACGATGGGCGGGATCCACGACCACCGCAGGATACGTCGAGATTCGCCCACTGCGATGAACTGCCGCTCCCCGGACCACGCCAATGCCCAGCCCACGCCTACGTAGGTGATCGCGAAAAGCATCCACGCCGTGAATATCCATAATTGTGGGCTGACGACGTAGGCGCTGCCGGCTAGGACGATCAAGAGCTCTGAAGCCAGACCAACTGTGCTGGCAATGCGTGATCTGCGGCGGAAAGAGCCCTGACTATTGGGCGTGCTGCGCACTGCACTCATTTCGAACCTCGGTTCTTGTCGGGTCAGCGATTGACGGTGGGATGGGTGAGTTCTGGGGGCGGGTGTTGCACGGAAGAGCGATCGCCAGCGATGCCAAAGACGATGCAGACAATCGATGACCCTGCTCCATGCCTCTGATGTTCGCGAGCTTCACCAGTGGGTAGGTTCTGATCATCCCCGGCGGCTCGTCGGAGTTCGCACTGTGGGCCCTGAGCGCGGGCGAGGGCGACGAGCGTCGCGTTGCTCAGGGCCACAATCTGTGAGCCCGTGGACACGCCATGGTTGAACCGATCCATTTATACCGCGACTCATATCCCAAGAATACCGACCGTCTAGACGGTATCCTAAAATCATGCCCATTGAAAACACATCACCGACCGCAAGGGTTCGCTCGGTCAAGGACCCGACGCATACGCGTCGAGCGATCATCGATGCCGCCGTGGAGCTCCTCATTCAGGGCGGCAAACCCGCGCCGCTCGATCGCGTCGCAGCCGCCGCAGGTGTGTCGAAGGGCGGACTCTTGCACCACTTTTCGTCACAGGCCGAGATCTCGATCGCGGTCTGCGAGGAAAGCTCAGAGCGTCTATGGACCAGCGTCCACGAGCTGATCGAGCCCGATGACCAGACTCCCGGCCGCGTCCTTCGGGCGTACGTGCGAGCACTGCTCGGCGAGAGCCAGGGCGCAGTAACCGCCTTCATGCATATGGCCGCACTTCTCTTCTTTCGCGACAACGAGGCTGTGCACAACATCGCCCGGGCGGACGCCGATCGGTGGCGCCAGGCCTTCGAGGTCGACGGCGTTCCTTTCGAACGATGGCTGCTCGTGCGTTTCGCCGCCGAGGGCGCTGTGGCCTGCGTCGATTCGCCCTACATTGACGAGGTCGAACAGGCAGCGCTGCGTCGCACGCTTCTCGAGCTCGCCGAGATCCCTGACGCGACGGAAGAGCGTTCGTGATCCTGACCATCATCAGCCCGGCCACATCGGGGAACTTTATCGAACCTGCGGTGCGTAGGGGCAAAATGCGCTTCAAGCGTCAGGCGCCGGAACATCGAGCTATCGCGTGGCGCCGTGCGCCTTCCTGGTGAAGACGAGCACCGTTCTCCGCCGGTCGGAGCGGACCAATCAGATCTGTCAGACCGAGTACTCCGAACACGACATCCTCATAGTCCGCACTGACGCCAAACCCGATCACCTTCCGTGGCCAGTCATCCGGGGCGTTTCCCAGACGCGGCCCCGAATGTCACGCTCTCGGTGCCACAGCTGGGGATGAGCGGCATCTTGCGCCGCTCATCCCGTCGGCAGCGAGGCCATCTCAGTCCTCTGCGCGATCCCACTCGCGCTCAGTCGCCCTAGGATCTACCGACTTCGCATCTCTACGCTGTCCGACTGAACCACACCCCAACCTGACGTCAGGTGCCGGCTGAAATCACGTCAGGTTAGAGCCCGTTGGCCTTTTCTTGGACAGGCCCGGGTGGGATTCTTAGAGTTCAACCTGACATGCCGAGGTTGGAGGCTCTTATGGCGGGTCAGAGAATCGGGTACGTGCGGGTCAGCACTCTCGACCAGAACGAACGGCGACAGCTCGAGGGTGAAATCCTCGACCGTGTCTTCACGGATAAGGCCTCAGGAAGGGACTCGAACCGGCCCGAGCTTACCGAGTTGCTCCGTTTCGCCCGCGACGGCGACATCGTTATAGTGCACAGCATGGACAGGCTCGCCAGAAACCTTGACGACCTTCGATCCCTTGTCCAGACGCTCACGCGGAAGGGTGTACGGGTCGAG
This sequence comes from Paenarthrobacter sp. NPDC090520, assembly GCF_044769205.1. Lineage (NCBI taxonomy): Bacteria > Bacillati > Actinomycetota > Actinomycetes > Micrococcales > Micrococcaceae > Paenarthrobacter > Paenarthrobacter sp. NPDC090520. The sequence continues at coordinate 130,758 of NZ_JBIVXM010000008.1, read as the reverse complement.
TTCGTCAAAGAGGGCTTGGTCTTCACCGGTGAGGACTCCCCGATGGCCAACCTCATGCTCTCGGTGATGGGCGCGTTCGCTGAGTTTGAGCGGTCGCTGATCAGGGAACGTCAGCGCGAAGGCATCGCATTGGCCAAACAGCGCGGGGCGTACCGTGGACGTAAGAAGTCACTGACTCTGGATAAGGCGGCAGAACTTGTTGGCCGGGCTGCCCTTGGGGTGCCGAAATCGGTCCTTGCCAAGGAATATGGAATCAGCCGGGAGACCGTCTACCAGTACCTTCGTCTCGCTCAAGCCCAGGAACAGAAGAGTGTCCTTACGTTACCCAAAACGCAATCAACGTGAAGCCGAAAGGCAGAGATCGCCTACCTGCGTTGGTAAACGGTGAACTAATTTTTTCGAAGCTCACAAGACTCACAGGGACTCACAGGGTAAGTAGTCTCTGAACATCCCGTGGACGCGTACTCGCTCACTCGGCGGGTGGCCTTAGGAATTGGCTTCGGCGGCCGTCTCGGAACAGCGGTAAGACTTAATTGTCCAATTGCTTCTTTCTGGTTCTGAGCCCGTCAGGTGACGGTGTCAGGCCGATTTTTTGGCTGTCGCGCCGTGGTGCGCGGCTTTGCCGGTGAGGGTGAGGGAACCGCTGTCGTTGGTGAAGGAGAGGAGTCCGTCGGTGCGGAGTTGGGTGAGGGCCTGCTTGGTTTGGCCGCGGTCCCACCCCATGACGGTGCGGATCTCCGTCCAAGTGGGTCCGTGGCCCCGACGTTCCCAGGAAACGCGGATCAGTGTGGTGAGCTGATCGACGATGGCCAGGGTGAGGTTCACGGGTGCTATAGGTGCGTTGCGGCGCAGGTAGGCGTTTTTACGGGATTCGTACCGGGCGGCAACGTTCTTCATGGTGGGAACTTCGTTGTTCTTGACCATCGCGTCGGCGATGATCTGGAACTTGGACCCGGGCCGGTACCTGTCGACGAAATCTGCCAGCTGGTTCACGCGGGCGTCGGTGATCCGTTCGGGTGGGACGAGACGTTCAAGCCACGCGCGGGCGTCCAGCTGCCGATTGGCGAAGCTTTTCCGCTTCCAAGTGCCTTTGTTCTTCGGTCTGGTCGTGCTCTTCGGCTTGGTTGTCTGCGCAGTAGCTTCCCGGTCGGCCATGTCCCCAGAGTACCGTTGCACGTTCCGGTATCCCGGTAACACTTTCAGCGGGGGAGTTACTGGTGGAGTCTGGGCCAAGAGCGACAGGTTGTGGTTCTTGACCGGAGACAGTATCCCCGGGTTATTCCTGGTCCGGCTGGTTTGACTCGGGTTCGGCCCATTCGAGGGCAGCGACGACGTGTCCTTCGTTGGGCAGGGCGAGTTTCTCGTCGGCGGGGAGCTTGTCGTAGGTGTAGGCGGCGACGGCCATGGGTGAGGTGGAACGGCCGAGGCTGTACCGGACACTGCGGTCGTTCTTGGTGCCGCAAATAAGGATGCCGATGGTTTCGTTGTGGTGCTCGCGGCGGAGCATGTCATCGACCAGGGCGACGTAGAAGTTGAGCTTGCCGGCGTACTCGGGCTGGAACTTGCCGGTCTTGAGTTCGATGACAACGTACCGGTTTTGGTCCATGTGGAAGAAGAGCATGTCAATGTAGTAATCGTCGCCGTCGACATCGAAGTGCACCTGCCGGCCAACGAACGAGAATCCGGGCCCAAGCTCACGCAGAGTTTCGGTGATGCGGCTGGTCAGTGCCAGTTCCAAGTCCCGTTCGGCGACACTGCCGGAAAGGCCCAGGAACTCGAAGTTGTACGGGTCTTTTGCGATTTGCTGTGCCAGCCCCGAATCCTGCGCAACAAGCTGTTGCGTAAAGTTCGATGGCGCCGTGCCGGTCCTCTCCAGTGTTCGGTTCATGATCATGTTCAGCAGAACATTTCGGGTCCAGCCATGTTCGACTGCCGCCACAGCGTACGAGAGCCGGCGTTCCTGCGAATCAAGCTTGTCCAACAGGACCGTGATGTGACCCCACGGCAATTGCGCAACAGCTTGTTGCGCAATTGGGCCCTCCTCCCAAGCCCCTGCAAAGGTGGTCATGTACTGAATGTTTCTAGGTGAGAGGCCCTTCATGTCCGGGAACTCCTGGCGCAGGTCCTCCGAGAGTCGTTTGATGACCCCGCTCCCCCAGCCCTGCTGTTTCTGCTGCCGCCGAACTCCTTGACCAATCGCCCAATACAGCTCGATGAGCTGGGTGTTAACCGCCCGTAGCGCCTTGGCCCTGGCTGCCTTGACCGTTGCCTTCAGACCTTCCAGAAGGTCCAGATAGCCAAAGGGCAGGTCCAAGTCACGCGAGTCTGTCATGACCTCAACCCTATCGGGGGCCACTGACAACCCGGATGACCGGCCAGTCTTCAGACGCGCGCAAATGTGCCACAGGCTGTGGCATATTTGCTTTGCCATCGTGACAGGCACCCCGGCGTCGTAAATGCTGTCGCGCCAGGCTTGCTGCTTGATGTCGCCTATATTGAGCAGGTGACCGATTCTCCTCGTGATCTGACGCGGCCTTCAGCGAGGGATCACGCCAGCAGCCGGGCTGGAAGTATCTCGGAAATCGATGAAGGCGTCTGGAGATGGCATGACCACGCCGTTTCTACGGGTGAGGAACGTATTCTCGCCCGCACGATAGACGGTGATCTCTACAGCTATCGCAGGGATGAGATAACCCTTACAGGGAAGTACGTGCCTGTAGTCGCACCGTTGTGGTTCATGACGACATTCGCCGCGATGATTGTAGGGTTGGCCCTCGTTACGCTGATCACGTCCATTGTGTCCTCGGTTTCGGACGGGGTATGGGCCAGAATGATCCTGCCGGTCGTGGTTGGCCTTTTTGCATGGCTTCTCCTTTTCTGGGCGCGGCGCGACTGGGATGCCCGGGCCCGGCGACGCGAGAGGGGCATACCGGAGCCGAAGGAAGACAAGAAGCCCGTCCAGATTGACCTCCACTGGCCACCCACGCGCACCCGAAACCGTCGTCGAGGCTGGCAGTGACCTACGACTGCGAACGGTCGACGTGGCGGAAGCCCCATTCCTGCTTCGATTCCAGCGGTTTGGATAACACCACCGGCCTCATTATGAGGAGAAAAGCCCGCTGCGAGCTACAAGGAAGCCCAGCAGTAAAGACGATGTCCTGCAGCCTCCGCCCGACGTGCCAGGGCCGAAAGGTCCTTTAGGAAGTCGGCAAGATCCCGGGGATCCGCCGCGTCGAAGAACTCTTCAGACTCTGACCACGGAACCGCCGCCTGCTCAATAACGTCGTCGTCGATACAGGCCAGGGCCTGGAACAAAGAGTCAGTGAGAGTCACCACCAGAAGCTCATCCCCGTCTCGCGTCGCCAAGGTGTGGCCGCTTCGAGGGTCATCAACGACGTCGTCGTAAGCCCGACCGGTTAGAAGCTCTTCGAGCGCGCCGAGCTGCACCACAGGATCTATGCCCTTCACGGAGACCGTCTCATAAACGAGCGGTCCGGGTGCACTGGAGGTCAGACGTTCTGCTGATCGCCGTCTCAGACCAAAAAAGCCACGTCTCGATTCAACCGACGGGACGATTGCCGCCGGGTAACCCGGCCCGCCTGGCCGATCAATCACCGCCGCGGCCTCCTCGTCGGATCCAGCCGAGAAATAATCAAAGAGCACGCCCATAACGGCCATTCTCCATGACCACGCGGAGAGTATCCCAACCGCCGGACCGCCGCTCTGCTCGTGCCCACTTTGGGATCAACCAGATGCCCGATCCTCTCGACCAGTCGCGACTCGTTCGCAACGCCTATAACCGATATTACGTCAACTAAGGTTGCCTAACAATCCTCTCTTGTGAACCATGGTTGCGCTCAGGCATACTGTTCAGAGTACCAACGGCAGGCCGATGAGGGGAAGCATGATGGGCTGGTTCACCGAAGGCAGCGACCACGAAGGCTACGTCGTCTGCGTCTTCGCCGACGGTATGTACGGCTCCGGCGGGAAACACATGCAGATCAGCCTGATGACACCGGACGGCAAAACAGTCTGGGAGAACGACGACGACCCGAACAGTGCGGCGTGGCGGCCGCCGTCGCAGGTGATCGGCTGGAGAGTCGCGTGCAGCTGCGAGCCGTTCAAGAAGCACGTTGTGCTCGATCCTCTATGGACAAGGGTCTGGGACCCAGCAGACGAGGACTTTGCTGGCGGACGCATCTACGCCGGGGATCCCTCCAGCGACGACCCGGAGTACGTCAGCGACCGTGAAGACCTGGAACCCCTTTTCGTTGAGCGATGGCAGCAGCACGTAGCCCCTGACGTCCACCTCCACACCATTAGCACCTTGGGAGATCAACTCAAGAAGATTGAAACCCAGCTCGATGAGGCCGTGGCCGCAGCACGCGCCGACGGCCTTTCCTGGGACAAAATCGGCAGAGCTTACGGAATCACCCGCCAGGGAGCCCGGAAACGCTGGGACTCCCATTCTGCTGCTGACGAGAACAGTCACCATTGAAGAGCGGCCGATCGCCTTCAAACTGACCTGGACTGACAGCATCGAACATAAAAGAGATGTGAAGAGGTAGGGAATGCCCGATTTTTGGGACGCTAAGTGGTGGGACGCTTGGCAGGCTTTCGGAACGGTCGGAGCGACGGCTATTGCCGTCCTGCTGGCTGTTATAGGAGGAATAAGAGCTTCGGTCGCGGAGACAGCCCTCGCTCGAGAGCGCAAGGCGCAAGCGAAGGCCGACAGGCTAGGGGTAGCTTCTCTCGTTTCTGCCTGGGTTGAGACCTCATATGAAGTGTCCAGCAGCGGAGCGAACTATGTTCGGCGAGGAACCGTTTATCTCGCAAATGAGAGCAATGAACCTGTTTTCGACGTTCACGTAGTCATAGGCGTTGGTCGGCCCATTGTCCAGATAGGACCGCTCGCTGTTCCCGCCCCCATTCCCGTATTGCCACCTCGACGGAACCGCTCCTGGGACATAACCTTAGCGCTACTTGGCCGGAGCGGCGGAATTAGTCTTCCTTCTGACCCAGTTGCAAGGGTCTTCTTTACCGACAGCAAAGGCGTCCGCTGGGAGAGGTCCTTTGACGGACAGTTATCTGAGCAGGTTCCCGACACCAGCGCACCGGAGCCGAACGAGACAGAGGGTTTGAAGCAGATCGGAGATAGTTCAAACGCGTTCAACCCAATGGGGGCTGCCTTGGGCTTCATGAACCTCATTTCGCGGCAGGAACCCCCTGTGACAGCGGCCGAAGTGGCGCCTTTACTTGCGGTAAATGCCTCAGGATGGAATAAGTTTAGCGACCTTGACTTCCAAAAACTGGGGAAGGCACTCGAGAGCTTTTCAACGGCCGCCCACATTTGGTACCCGGCACCGCAAGTGGCATACGTCCGACTGGTGCAAGGGGGAAAGCCTCCCGTACCTAATCAGGCCGGATATGTTGAAGTCAACGTCAATATCATCACTTTAGTGTTCTTAGCGGGTCTCGGGTGGAAGATCTTTAGCGTCGGCCCTGGAGCCACTGAACCTGATTGGATCGAGTTTCCCGTGGGCGCTTTGGACGGAAGCTATAGGGGCGAGTGATGCAGTGGTATTCCAGCAGGTTCTGCGCCTAGCGACTGCAAACCAGCGGCAAGGTGAGTCTCGGTGATGCATTGGATGAATCATTGATTCAAATCCCGCCCAATGTCCTCGTCCAGCGAAAAGCGCTCATTTGGTGCGGCAAGCGGAACATGGCCTCGAACTCCAAACCCTGAGATTACGGCCCTTTGCATGGGCAGTCCGCCCTGCCGATCGCTAGCGGTACACTCGGACCGCGTCAATGAGAGCAGGTTGACTCCCCTCGGGACCAACGGCCGCCTGGAGGTAACCTTGAGGACCCTTTCGGGCATAAACGGAGCTGCCGTACAAGGCTCTCGACTTCGACATGGCCCACAGCACTTCGACGTCTCCAGAGCCGGACTTGGACTTGCAGGTTCCTGCCCAACCGTCATAACCAGGAGGCGGGGTTGGGCCGGCCCCCGAACTCAGGCGGCAAACCATGTTGTTGGCTAGCTCTATGTAAAACGGCTCATTCTCCGCAGAAGAACTGTTGGGGCGTGGTGTCACTTTCATGCCCGTGAATATCCTCCATGACGACGGGTCCCCGTCCATACATGCAACCACGGTTGCGTCCCCTGGCTTGACGAGGCATGGGTCAAAGAGGCCTGTTCTGTCCGGGAAACATCTGAAGGCGTCGGTGCGAGACGAGACATTGGACCCAACACACATGCCCTTATTGGACATCGTAGATCCGCCATTTTCGGTTTTCGATTTCTTGAGGGTATCCGGGTCCGTCCACGGATTCAGCTCGATGATTTCAGTCTTAGTTGTGTACTTCGCCTTCAGATACCGCTTCAGTTCATCGTTTGCAGGCAGGAAGAAGAGTTGGCGAAGGATCGGGTCGAGCAGGCTGTCTCCGATGATAGCTCCCGCCGTCAAGGTAAGTTTTGCGACGGCATAGGTTTGGCCTGCGACCCTTAGCGCTTTTCCGATGGTCTTCCCAGCAGTAATTGACTGCTCCCAATTGGCTCCAGGCTTCATCTTCAGCCACGTTTTGGCCGTGGCCACCGCTATCGCGTCCTTGCGGTCACTCAAGCATGGCAGAATAGCCCCGAATGCTTCTTTGACGGATGAATTCTTTGATGCTGTGTTGAGCTTCCCTCCGCATTCGATCAAAGACATCATGATGAATGCCCCTACCAGGCCGCCACCCGCGTTTCCTTCCACTGCTTGGTACATGAGACCCGCGACGACATACGGCAGTTGGAAGTCAACCTCTACCAACGGCTGGTTTGTGTTGCTACCCCACAACTCCAGCAGTTCTGCGCGCTTGAAGCCGAACCTGTATTCACCGAGTGGCTGAACCAGGTAGCTGTCGCCCCATCCGCCGTCCAGCGCGGCGCCGACGGCCATCTGCGTCCAGGTGACAGGCGCCGCCTCGTCCCACATGTCACTCCATACCCAGGCTGGCTTGATAGCTGTTGTTATGGAGCCAGCGTTTGGTCGGTTCATCACGACCCGGACTTCCATGATGTCCGGGCTACTCCTGTCTGTCCCAACACACCAGAGGACCGGTGCATTGATGTTGTCCTCAGAGAATTGGGGATCGGCCCAAGAAGGGATGCCTCCGGAGCAAGTGGGTGGATCGGTCTTGTCGCCTAAGAGTTTGCCGATTCCGTTGTATGCCTTTTCGATGAGGCTGTAAGGCGAGAAGTGGTTGACCGTAGCCGAAACTGTTCGTCTGTCCGACGAAAGCTCAGAAGGACTGATTTCCCATTCCTCTGTGTCGGTGCTCCAGTAGGCTACGTTGGCCTCGTGGTCTGGAGCGAGGGGCTCCTCCAGTTCGAAGGAGATCACAGCCCCACTTGCGGGAAATGAACCTTGGACCATTGACAGCGCGACACCCTCATGAAGCGTTGCGCCTGATGGCAGAGCCGCCCTCATGGCCTCGTTGATTTCCAAGTGTTCAATTTTCGCATTCAGCCCCGGTGAGGCGTTCGGAAAACTGACCGTTACGCGGGGAGAGTCACTAGACTGTTCCGGCTTGGGCTTCTGCTCCCACGGCCAGGAGCAGGAAGCCAGCACGAGACAGAAGACTACGAGAACGACAGCAATGGCCTTGCGGTGACTCCACGCCATTCCACCTGATCTAAGCACCGCGTTCCCCTGTCGCACAGCTGCCACCGGCCGAATTGAGCTCAGGATATAGGATGCCCGCTGTTGTTACATCATGAGTAATTCTTCTCAAATGTATGGTGGTGCATAATTTCAGCCCTGTAGGCTCCGACCACGAAGTCCTTCGTGGAATTCGCATCATTTCAGCATGGCAATAAACAGGTGCAGACTATTGATTTGAGGCACATCGATGGTTGGACGAGTTCAAAAAGTTCTAGCAGGCCTGGGGGCGACACTAGCTGTCGTTGCGGCCGGGGCCGGTGGCATCACCTGGTTTACGGCGCAGAAGGCGACGGTTGACGCAGGGCGGGTGGTGCAACAATCCGCGTCTGCTCCGCCCTCGACGGAATCGCCCACCATGCCAGCCACTCAGCTTGCTATCGCGACACCAACGATGCCCGTCTCACCAGAGGGGCTTTCTCTGGAGGTCATCCCACGAACGGAAATGATTATCACCAGTGAGACTTGGATCATTAAATCAGGGGCTAATGCTCAAGAGTTTCCGATAGAGTCAGCTCCTCTGGCATCTTTGAGTTGCATGCGCAAAGACTTCCAGACGATCAAGGCCCACGAAGACTGTCTCGGGTCAAGGAAGGGCTGTACACCCGCCCAACGCGCATGGCTGGAAAAGAACGCAGTACTTGCCACGGAGAATTTGTACGCTGTCGACGGAAAGCTCGGAATAGGCCAGGTAACCCTAACCAACACCTCGAAATCGAGTCAGTCGCTCTCGTTTAAGGACCTCCGCTGGGAAGGTGTCGTTACACCTATCGATGATGCGGGCTTCGGCATCGCGTGTACAAACTTCAATGACTGGTCCGGAGGGGCAACGGCCGGAAATGCAAACTCCCGCGAAGTCCTCCTGCCCTCAGACGCCGGGACTGGCATCTTCGGCGGTCCGTCACTCTACGGGGAGGACCTGACGCGACACATTCCCGCTGGTAGACCCGCGGTATTCAACCTGGCAGCAGGCGAGACATCCCGCGCACAGTTAGACCTCAAAGTGGCCCCCAAGGTCGCATCAATCACAGGCCGCGCACTTGCTACCGTCATCGCGTCAGATGGGGAGAAAGAAGTACAGATTCCCCTTCCCGCGCTGGAAAGCGGCAAAGCAGTGTTCATCACTATGCCAATGCCACTTCTTGCCATTGACGGAGGCACTGCTTGCCCCCAAGGCAGCGCAAAGTACGCGGCCCGAACCATCTGTTCAATTCAGCAACTGATGTCGGGGAACCACCTTGGCTGAGACAGAAAAGGATCAACTCAATCCTTCAGAGGAATCCGCGCATGAGCCCGCTGAGAAGGACAGTAGTCAACGCGGCCAGGGGCATGCGACTGTGAAGAAATCACATGCCCCTTTGCGACATTCGAACGACAGGACGACGGAAGGTCAGGCGCCGGCATCCGTACCAAAGTCCGGTCGTCCGACTCCGAGAAGCACGTCGGAAGCTATTCCCCTCGGTGCGGTGCCCGCGGCCGCGTCTAGAGGCGCCGTATTGAAATCTCGGACAGCTCGGATCTGGGCGTTGATTGTGACGGTAGTCACCTTGGTCACCGGTGTCATTTCGGTTTTCCCGATCCTGTTTAAAGACGAATCCAGTGCTCAGTCCCTCAAGATTTCAATGAAACCATTCCGTCCTGACACAGTGGTGCACTTCGCCCTCCCCGTGGGTGCACCCATTGACTCCTTTCCGGCAGGGGGACCACTGTGCACTGCTGAGCAAGAGACCTGGCTGGATCAGCACGGTGTTCGTTTCCAACGGGATTACATTCTGGACCTTAGGAATTCAGCTGGTGGCGGCAGCTCAATTGCTGTAGCAAATGTCCGGGGCGTACCGGAAACTTCCACACCCGTAGGCGCTGCATTTGTAGTGGAGTGTGATAAATCAGGGGATGGTGGCGTTGTCGCTGAACCTGGCCGGCTCCTGCTCGATTCCGGCGAAGGTGCTTTCTTCGACGAAACGGCGTTTGGCCCAGCAGGCTCAGGGCAACCGAATACTCCGCTTGCCTATAACCTTCGACCCGGGGAAACAGGTCAGGTTGTGCTCTCATTCGCGGCAAAGTCCGACTTCAAGGGACAAGTAGTAGCAAGTGTCTCGGTCGGCGACCAGACCAGTGATGTAAAGGTTACCGGCTCAAATTCAAGCGAAGTGATAGTCCCCGGCGTGGTGAGTCCCAGAACCATCCTCGTCACCGTCCAAGGCGGCACTCTGAAATGTAATGTAATTCCTAACCCGACAGCTCAAGTCACCACTTGCGACGCCCAAGATATTTTCCGTAAGCAATGACTGCGGCACATTTGTGCAGCTCCCGCGTTTGAGGATGCCGAGACGTCGCCGAGTTCCTGGTCGCGGTGGGCTGACGCCCGTGCTGGGCAGAGACCACTAGTTACGAAGAATTTCGTTATCTTGTGGCCACTGACCCTCGGACATTTTGCAGTGACCTGAGAAGGTGACTGAGGTCTCTCGCGAGTGAGTCAGCCACGATGAAGGTTCGGGAATGCAACGTGATGTCCTGCTGATACCTATGCGCGTCCTGGTCTACCGCCGAAAAGGCGCTGATCGCGTCGTCCTCGCGAAACCGGCCGCCAACGTACAGCACACTGTCCGGGACAGAATGCGCATCGCGTTGATTTTCGCAGGGCTGCCACGGCAGTATCGGACCTGATGAATGAAGGTGATCGGCTTTTGGTGAGTCAGCTCTTAAGGATCCACCTGCCGTAGACGTCGTTGTTTGATCTCCGAAAGGAGGAAGCGGTTGCCCATGATTCTCTCGCCACCCGGGACACGGTTTAGCAGGAAATCGGCCGGGAGTGCCCTAACCATGCGTTCCTCCTGGGCCCACCCTCTGGCTGTCTTCGCAGCAAAAATGCGGGTGGTGTCCAGAGCTCGGAATGAATCAATGGACAACACTGATGAATCCTTATGTCCGAAGATGAGGCGATCGAACTGTTTAGTTCCGCTCCAATGACGCTTAATCCGTGACCGGATATCGTCCGCACGACCGACGTAGATCTGCTTGTACCTGTCGAGCACCATCACGTAGACGCCTTCCACGCCACTGAACTCGGACAGACTCGATACGACCCGCAAATTCTTGTGCGCCTCGAGCATCTCGGATACCAAACCCAGGAAGTCCTTTCCGGAGAGTCCCCTGAAGAACTCCATGTTCAGATCGAAGTTCTCCAGTGCTGCTTCCCGCTGCAACGCGCAGTAATCGTCGTTGAAGAAGAGATGATCTTCGTCTTCGAAGGCCCATGCCTCGGCTTCCCAGGCGGCGTCTGTATAGAGCTCCCGAGCTAGTCGAGTTGATCTCCGCTTGTTCACAAGGGCGTACTCGTCTCGTACCAGTCGGTGGCCATATTTGCTGGCGCGAAGCGTCTCCCCAAAGTGCTTTCGCGGGGGTGTCCGGCTGTTCATCCGCACGGCGAACATACCACTGGTACCCGGCTCAGGGCCGGACAGCCCTTCGGGTCCGTTTGCCTTCATTTCTGCTCAAGCTTCGCAAGACGCTCGGCGATCTTGCTTCCGGCGCGGCGGCCGACCGGGCACCGCGCCAACCAGCGCCTCAAGACCTCGATCTCTTTGTCCTTCTCCCCCAGCTTTCTATGGACGATGGCTGCCTGTTCGGTGTACCAAGGCGCGGGTTCTCGGCCGCCGGCATCTTGTTCGGCAGCTTGAATTGCTTTGTAGCACAGCACGAGTGCTTCTTCATTCCGGCCTTCACGCTTAAGCTGCTTGATAGGCTCGACCAATTCAAGGTAGTGGACGCCGTCAACCATTCCACGTTTGAACTGTCGCGCCCTTTCACCCCCACCCGCTACAGCCTCTCGGACCATCGTCGACATAGCCACATGTGAACTGTTGCTTCTCTCCGCGGACGAGAGCGCTGGTGGATTGTCATGCGAGTAGGTCCACTGAGGTTCTCCGTCACCCAGCCAAACGTATGCCTTGGCCAAGAGCTTCTCGTCTCGCAATACGTGAAGCTGGTACAGAACTGGTTCACTCACTCCGACAGTAAGGGGCAGTTCTCGGGCTACGTAGGAAGGGAGACAGCCCACCTTCTCACCGGCCACCAGGACGGCCACCGCCGTTGCATCAACGAGGTTCTCCGGTTCCCGCTGCAGTTGGGCCTGCCCCTCGTAATAGCCGCGCTTAGCGAATTCTTGTCGGTCCGCCAAGGCAGCAACGGCGTCCTTCGCAAAAGTGGTTGTGCCCGCCACTTCCAGGCACTGTTGATAATGCGACGATATCGCCAATGTCGTGATGGGCTGATCGGCGACTCCTTGCTCGGGATCCGGGTGCTGCACACCCCGTGTCTCACCAAGGATGCCTCTGATCCAAGACCCAAACCCCATTTGTTTCCCCTCACCCGAAGCGGGGTCTTAACCCCTGTATGGGCCCGACTCTATCAATCGCATCGAGAGGAAATCACCATTGTCAGAGAGCCTGACTTGGGACAACCGTCGTCAATAAGTCCGAGTTCTGGTCCCTTTTGTCACTGCTGGCGCACTGTTCGGGACTGCGGCCAATGCATCCTCAAGCAGATCGCAATTTCGACTCGACCCTCGTAGGCAGCGGCCCTCATGAATGACATTTTCGTGAAAAGCAGTCCGCTATTTGGTAGAAGCTCGCTACTGTACGAATGACTAGCGTGTCGAATCGTGGGATCAATTTTTTGTCCGTGAGCACGCATATGATTTGGATCGTCGTCTACTCATGGGGGTAAATATGCCGGTAATCGGCGCTGATGTTCACGGGATCGCGGTCCTGGATGTCCACGATGGCCGCTGGGCTGTATGGCAGGTTTCGACCGCATCTCTTACGGGTTCGGGACGGGCAGGATCAACGAATGCGGTCGTCACCGATGGCTTTGATGAGCGGGTCTTCCGGAGTCTTACATACAACCGGCCGATCTTCCTGACCTCAAGGGCGCAGAAGCACTGTCAGGAAAGAGTTGTGCTGGAGGCCACGGCTTTTTTGCCTGAGGAATTCCTTGCTGATTGCGCGTCGTGGACCGACTACCTGCAAGGGCTCTTTTGGGCTGAGAACGATAGCCGCCGCGAGTACAACGCCAACATGGCAGCCGCTCGTAAGGAAGCCAAAGCGGCGGGCCTTCCGCTCCCCGAGTTTCAACGCCGGGCCCCGCTTCAGGACATTGACTGGCCCGCTCCCCCGCTCCAGAGCGTGTGGGAAAGCAGTCCGGCTTGTGAGGATCCGGTCAACGTTGAGGCGCTCCGTGTGGCTAACGGGTGTATTCAACTCCTCAATTACTGGCAGGAGATCGAAAGCGATCGGCTGAAGAAGTCGCGCTCGTATTTCAAGGAAGCCGGAGGCCCGGTCGCACGCCCGTGGCCTTCGCAGGCACCGGCGCCGGTGGAACATGTCTGAGCCGATGTTCGCCGTCGTCGATGTCGAAACGACTGGGCTCTTCACGACGATGCATGACCGTGTTGCTGAGATCGCCGTGGTGCGCGTAGACGCCAGCGGTAGGATCGTCGACCGTTGGGAAACTTTGGTCAATCCACAGAGAGACCTGGGTCCCCAACGAATCCATCGAATCAGCGCCGCCGAAATACTCGATGCGCCGACTTTCTCGGAAGTAGCCCCGGCGCTGACGGAGGTTCTTCAGGGCTGCATCATGGTTGCGCACAATCTGCGGTTTGATGCCGACTTCCTCGGCTATGAGTTGGCCAGGGCTGGTGTCGTAATCCCTGACGGGTTCCTTCAAGGGTTGTGCACGATGCGCCTTGCCCATGACTACGTCATCGGCAACGCAAGGTCGTTGGCGCACTGCTGTGAGTTCTTCAGCATCGAAAACTACCGTGCGCACTCGGCCGGAGATGACGCAGAGGCAGCGGCCTGGCTTCTCAGCCGGTACATTGACCTCGACCCCGACCGGCCGGAGTGGTCCCAAGCCCTGGACATCGCATCCTCGATGTCGTGGCCATCCAGCAATCCCGGCCCAACAGCTTTCGTTCCCCACAAACGCCAAGCGCTGGGTACGGTCGAGAAGCACTTCCTCTCACGCATAACGGTACATATGCCCGAGTACACCGGACCGGAAGAGCATGACCAGTACCTGGCTCTCCTCGGTCAAGCCATGTTGGATTTGCACCTATCGGTCCACGAAACACGGGCCCTGGTTCGCTTGGCTGATGAGCTCGGCATCAGTCAGGACCGCTGCCGGAAACTTCACGCCTACTACGTCGAGCAACTCGCTGTCGCTGCGTGGGCCGACGGCATCATTACACCCGATGAGGAAGCCGAGCTCTATCAAGCCGCCAAGCTGTTGGACGTAGATGCATCCGTTGTCGCGCACGCCCTGACGAACCCGCCCACGGCACCTGTTGATTCCGGGCCGGTTACCGGCAAGATCACTCTTGGTTCAACACTTGTTTTGACCGGGGCCATGACCCGGGAGCGAAGTGAGCTGTCCAGCTTCCTCACCGAGATGGGCTACGTCGTCGCTGAACGAGCCACGAAGAAGACTGACCTTGTGATCGCTGCGGATCCCGACAGCCTGTCAGGAAAGGCAGCGAAGGCCCGCCAGTATGGAATTCCTGTCGTAGCTGAAAACTTCCTGTACGACGTTCTCGGTGTACCCAGCTTCTAGTGCAAACTCGAGGACACGACGCTCATCGACCCCGCCGCGTACCGGAAAGAAGGGACAGCGATGACAAGACGACCCGACGCGCTGGCCGCATGGGTTGCTGAGTATCCGCGCCAAGACGCTATCCACAGGCACGGTTTCCGTCTTAACATCGGCAAATGGAATGCCTTGGTAGGCCTCCTTCCAGGAGCTCCGCTTGTCAGCGAAGACGGTGGTAAGGACGTTGGCTTGATCAGCCGCCGGAGTTTGTTTCAACTCGCCGCGGCAGCACGGAGGGACGATTCCGGAACAGCAGCGCTCGGCCTGTTCTGGCACGCATTGGCCTGGGGTACCGGGTCCAATCACCGGAACACTCCCGGACGCATCAAGTCCGTGGCCGCTGACACCACTCGGTCAGGGCAGTTATTACGCGACGCGGCGTGCCTAGCCGTCTCTGATTCCAAGGCAGCGTTCCTTCTCCTCAAGCCCAGCCACACCGCATTGAAGCACTGGGGACCGAACTTCTTCACAAAGTTCCTGTACTTCGCAGGTGCCGGCAAAGTGGATCACCCAAGCGTGATCGTTGATGCACGGGTGCTCGCGACGCTCCATGCAGAAACCAACGACAAGAGATTCAAGCCGCCGTCCGCCAGCTACCCCGTGTCCACGTACATGGCAGCCTGCGAACTCATGCAGGATTGGGCCAGTGAGCTATCGACGCCGGAACGCACGGTGGGCGCGGATGAAGTAGAGCGCTGGGCCTTCAGCGAAGGACGAGGTTGGCGCGCCAGAGCCTCAAACCTGTAGCGCCCTTCGGAGGCTGCACAGGACGCCGAATAAGGGGTACACGGCGGCCGCCCGCGCTGCCCTCCAGGGCGTCTGGGTTCACCACTTGAGAGGGAAGCATCTCGTCAATGGCCCGCCCACGACTTTTGCCGCGGCAAGGTCGAAGAGCAGGAAAAGTACCTGCCGATGGTACCCAGATGAAAGACAGTGGCAAATTCTGCTCTGAAACAGCTGCCATAGATCCCGTCAGCCAAATTGGTGGTGTCACATCACTTTGCTCGAGCCCAGACCTATATCCGCATTGCGACAGCCGTGGACCTGCTGGGGACATCCCGAGGCCCATTACCGCTTCCTGATCAGCGTTCCACGAGATCCGCTTCTTGCAAATGATGGACAACCCAGCCATCAGCTTCGCACCACCGGTAAACACTGACGTCATCGTTTGTGAAATGTCGACCTATCCAAACTTCGTCGACACTTCCTGCGTTCCGGACAGTTCCGCCAAGGAGTCCATTGTCCAATCGACGCGTGACGTCGAAGTGGCTCTCGAAATCCAGCCAGAGGAATAGCACACGACGATCCGCCACGGCCCGATCCATTTTCTCAACATCCGACTCGTGCTTACCGGCAAGTTGTTCTGACACAAACATCGAAACGTACTCGGCATCCGACGGGTCCCACGAGAACCCATCATCAACCTTGAGCAGCCTGCACTGGCCGGCAGGGAGGGTTGGCAGCACCTCTGCAGAAATTACCCCAGCTGCTTGCATTGCCACCAGCGTGCTGTACCAAACAGGACGATCCGCTTCAGCGCTGAATACATGCTGTTGCAAGTTCACTGACTCGACGGAAGACAGGTTTAGGCGCTCTAGATCTGCGAGCCAAGTCTCCAACTGCCGACGAATTTCCCGTGCGTTTCCGCTACTAGAGACCACGACCAGCCAACCCTGTTTTAACCCCTCAAGCTCGGCGGCGAGATTTGGGAAGTGGTGATTGAATTGCGCACTGTCTCGGAGCGTCTCGGTCTCAGCAATTGTCGTGACTTCGACAGCAACTGTCGTTGTTCCATCGGACAGATCGAAGTCATGCGTTCCTGAAGGTGCGCCGTCGACGTCCCTCGGAATGATTTCCCATCTTGCGGCGCCATAGACGGCGCGCACTGCCTGAGCAGCACGTAGTTCACGAATATCGAGAGCAGAGTTTCCCTTGGCCATTACCGCAGATTAGCAGACCTGCCCATGGCCTCTACCCTCCGGCGCACGCATTGGGCAGGGCCCGTCATCAAGCTGCCTCGAACTGTATTGGTCCATCGGTAACCCCCTGCTGGTGTACTAATGCTTATTAACTGATGCGATTCTCATTGTCATCATCGCTATCCGATCCGGCTGCGGAAAACGTCCCCAACGCACCGGGCTCACCCCAAATATGCTCTTCATCCATGTTGGCGAGGGCATAAATGTAGCTTTGGGATCTTGTCACCGCCTCCTTTAGATCCTTCGGTGAAACAATCTCAAGGAGAATTCGCAACACAAGCACCCACTTACACGAGATTGTGGCAACGAAGTAGTTACCCAGCTCTGCGCTGCCGAAGGCACCAAGAAGCTGGTGACTCTGCTCATTGCGGATCTTCTTTACGATCCCCAGCCACGAGTTCAGCTCCGGTCCACAGACCCCTGGTGCGACCTCCATCACTGGAGACACCAGCTCTACGATTCTCGAGTGGTAGCTGGGTTGGTCCACATAACTCAGTGCATCTCGCAGGACCTTGTCCGCAATACTTTCATCTGTCAGGCCTTCAGTTACCAACCCTCGGATCCCGGCCTCGCGTGCGGCCTTCATGGCACGCTGCACCCCTCGCACACTTACTTCATGGAAAGGTCTCACTTCACTGTGCAGCCTTCGATGCAAACCCTCCAGCGCCGTCACTAGAACCTGGGCGTCAACCTGTACGACACTTGGCCCGAGGTTTGCAATGTACGGGAATGGGTCAACTTTGGCCGCAAGCGCCAGCCATGAAGCCATTTCCTTCAGCCCCAGCTTTCTCAACGGAAGTAAAGCGCTCGAACGAAGAAGCTTTTGTTCCTTTTCCTGCTCAGGAACATAAGAACACCACCCATGCGCCTCAAGGTAGATCTCGGTGACAAGCGGTGAGGGAACAGGTTTCTGGGTCCATAGACCAAGAAGCTGCGCGGCTACCACTTGGACATCTTGAATCAGTACGCCCACGGGTGAAGGGTTCTCAGGCTTGAAAGTCAGGCCGGCCTTCTGCTCATGTACCCACGGCGCCAACTGACCCGGGACAGGACCGGGGACTTCCGCTTCTGTTGTCCAGCTGACCGCGGAAGCAAGAACTGGCCACGACCAACGAATGCCGTGGATTTCTTCATCGTCACCGGAGATGTGTGCCCCGTGCAGCCAGCGCTTCCCCGTAAAGAATTGGGCATAGCTGGAGGTAACGTCCGGGCCGGGCTGCATATGAGCGTCGAGTAAGGTGACCAGCGATTCGTCATCTAGGCGACCTAGAATGACGCGGGCCGCGAAGTCCGCTGCGATTTGATCCGGTGCAGAGCCGTACCGGATAGCCCCGCCATCAAGAATTTCAACCTGCTTCGGAGGGAAACAAAAACCAGACAGCCTGAGGGCGTAGCCGTCATCCGCAAACTCCACCGCCCCAGCAACTTCGTTGCCTCCTTGAACCCAGAAAACGCCGGATGCGGTTCTGTCCTCAGAAACGACATCGTCAGTCATTGCGCTCCTCCGTTCGCAATCTGATTGTCGGCCACGCCACCCTGGTTCTTCTTTGGCTCATTCACTCCGGAATCTTAGCGCCGGCACAACTAGGACCGTGAGCAGTGAACATCAGTCTCGCCGCCGTGGTCGCCACAAAGTGTCGACTTCGTAGCTGCCATCCGCATGCCGGCGGATTGGGGCAATGCGTTCAGGCATTTCGGAGCGCAGCTTCATGAATAGCGGGCCTGACATCTCGTTGAGAGAGCTGTTATAGAAGTAGATATCCGGGTAGTGGGTCAGCAACGCGTAGATCATATCTGTGGCCCACCCTTGGTGGTGGTACTCGTCTGGGACTCCGACACCTTGAAACTTTCCGACACGGTTCCTGATGATCACAAAGTCAAGGTAGGCGCTCGTTGTGCTCTCCCCGAAAATGCCTGACCGCGTTCCGTGTAGCTGAGGACGCGGAACAAGTCTGCCCTGAACAAGATTGGGTCCTGATTCTCTGGGGACGGTCAGTGTGAAGGACCTTGGGCCGTGGCGAAGGACAATGCGTCGCTTCCTCCGCAACTCCCACCACGCTCTTCTAAAACTCCTGAAGGGTTTAAACATGCCGCTCCCCTGCTAACCATTTCCTGGGCCGCGATCCTGCCGCTGCTGCAGGTCAGCGGTGGACCAGGCTGCTTCGTGTTGGGTCTGTTCCTCTGCTCTCCGAGCCTAGATCACTGGAAAGTCCGGGGCTTTCCGTCAGTTCTGGGGTTGCCCTCTCCTCAAATTTGGTGTTCAAAAGCCGAGTTGATGGTCGATGGTCTCGCGGACAGATTGCAAGGCCGGGGATTCAAACCCCTCGGGAAGCAATGAAATCCTATGAAGCTTCGTTGCTGAATCTTGTGCTCGTCCGTCGCCGTGTCGGTCTATCTCGCGGACCTTGAGGAGCCCAAACCATTCAAGCGTCTTGCGCGCTGCTGAGAAGGGATCGCGGTGAATCCCGTAGCGTCTCAGTCTCACGTCCGCGGGGATTGCCACTTCGCCCGGGAGAATATCCGGGTCCTCTCCAATTGCTGCCAGGGTCCCCCTGCGGCATGCTATAGCCAGGAGGAGGACGATTTCGGAGTCTTCCAGCACATGGAGCCACCCCTGGGTAATGAATCCAACCGGCAGGGTGAAATAGTCTTCATTTTTTTGAGGAACCACGTAGGGAAGAGGGTCTCCGCCTCGTTGCCATCCCGATTCGTCCAGGAGACTGAATCCCTCGTACCTGCCCCTTTTGCCTGGTGTCCCGGGGAGATGCACCAGTTTCGCTTCCTCAAGAGTATCCAGAGCAGTAGCCAGTGTTCTGGCCTTTTTATCGCGTATAGCTGAGCTGGACTTTCCTATCCCGGTTTGAACCGCTGAGGTGGCCACCAGGTCGCTCCATCCCCATTCACGCGAAAAAGTTGTCAGCGGTATGTCCAGTACGGCTCTGCGGCCGGGACGATTTCTGAGCTGGGCATAAGCCAAGGCCGTGAGGTACATACGCAAGGCAGCTCCCTTGCTGGAGAGGATCATCGTGGCCGGAGGCCGAAAAGCGCGTTTCGGTGCTGTCCGGTCCGACACGTCCTCTTCTGAGATTGGCTTCTCAAGATAGGAAAATGGAGTGCGTACTCGTAGCCCCTCCGTGAGCAAGAGCCCCGGCGCGCCGAAATGATCAACCAGAGCATCAGTTGCGTTGGTCGCTGACTGCCCGAACTGGCCATAAAGCCGGGACCGGCGCGCCTCAAAGGTCCGGGTCTCCTTGGCACTGAGGCCACGGGAACGATCTAAATCGATCTCTTTCATGCGTGCCATCAGACCTAATTGGGCCCTTTCAAGCTGAACGTGTAAACCGGCCAGGGGACCCTTTAGTCATCTTCAGAATCTAAGTTAACTTTCTGGCGGGTTTACCCGTACATCCAGTGTAGTGGAAGTCTTCGGCCAGTCCTGTTGAACTTCTCAGGTACAACACCCGCTATTCAGATGAAGGTGAGCATGTCCAAGCAATCTCACGCCCGGAGGGCAGTCGGCCGCGGAGGCATCTGGACCGATCGGTCCAGCATCCTGCTGACCGTCGCGCCGACGACGTTGGCCGGTATTGCCACCGCATTCATGGGATGGGCACAGCTCGATGGTGGGCTGGCCACCTTTCTTCGATCTGCAGCGATCATAGCCGGGGCAGCGGCCACTGCTTTGCTGGTCATCAAGGTAGTCCGGGAGGACAAAGAGAAAAAGTCTGCTGCCGACGCCAGGTACGACACCATGAAAGAGCTCAGGAACAAGCTTGGCCCCGCCTTGGATTTGATGGCTGAACTTGCTTCAGTAGATCCGGCAGATTCCAGCCGTGAAGTGCTAAACGAAAGCCTGAAAACCATCGCCACACACTGCTGCAGCGCACTGGGAGCCATGATGCCAGCTAGTACCGATGTGCGGGCCATCGTATATGCGGTCAAGGAGCCAAATGAGCTGTACCCCTTGGCCCGGTTGGGACGCAATGACGTCCCTCGCACGTTCTCCTTTGATAAGGCTGACGGCGCTGAGATTCTGACATATCTCTCGGGAAGCTCACCAGAGGGGGAGCTCTACGCCGACACCTCTACTGAAGCTCCTGAGCACTACGAAGGTGATCAGGCGCGGTACCGAACCTTTATCCGCGCTCCCATTTGGTCGAGCGGAGTGATCTTCGGCATGGTGGCCGTTGACGCCCCGAAAGCTGGCTCGCTGTCCAAGGGCGACGTCTTCCTTACCGAGTTGATCGCAGCTGAACTCGCACCAGCGTTCGCCATAGCGGCCGCAGCCGGACGCAGCGAATAATCAGCTTGACGGCCTACACTGTAGGCATGAGCAATCAAGTCGAAGTAACTCCAGGGGGCGTCGGCTTCATCAGAACGACAGCCAAGAAGGCAATCCCGGACGCTCCGCTTGCGCTGAAGACCGCCCGCCGCCGCTCATGGCTGGTACGACGAGACCTCACAGCCGGTCGCCATTCCAAAATCGAACCGGAACAAGGCACCCGCAAGAAAGGTTAACCCGGCCTCTTGCCGCTGTGACATTGGCAGTGCGAATTCAACGGCTGGCGTTACTCGACCGTGCAACGGCCAGGTAACTGAAGCTTCAGAGTGTCTCCTTGCCATGGCGTGCGTACCAGAGCCGCTGATCGTGTGATTCCCCGGTTCTGAGCTTGGACCGGCTGTTGTCGGTCCCCCGTCTTCCGGAGCAGGATCCGATAAAGTCGCTCAATGAGCAGCGGTGTCGATAACCTTCAGATCGTCAACAGAACGCCTGTACGCAAGCGCAAGTACTGGTCCCCGACCTACGAGAGCTCGTCCGATTTCGTGAAGCCATGGTGGGGGGGAAACGTACGGGAGCGAGCCGCCGGCCGAGGAACACTGGGTGTCAATCCTCCTGCTCAGCGGCCGGGAAGTCGCACGCTGCAAATACGTCCTGACAGGTCCTGACACGCACCCTGTCCTCGGCGATCTCCCGCACGGGCAGCTCGACATCCTCGCCTTCGAGGTCGCTGTCCCTATGCGTCGGAACGGAATTGGCCGCAAGACACTGCAGGTGATCCGGGACCAGAACCCGCTGCCGCGCATGACTGCCCTGAACGATAACGCCGAATCCAGGAAATTCTGGGATGGAATCGGCTGGATCAGGCACGAGTCACCCCACGCCTTATTGAGGGGCGGAGAACGCGTGACCTACTCCGAGCCGTGATCCGCAACGGCTAGAGTTCTCGGCCCTGGTCCTGCTGGTTTTGGCGCGCCTGCGCTGCTGCACGCTCGGCCTGCTTTTTGGCGGCTTCTTTTTGTGCGGGGGTTTGCTCGGTCTGCGGTTGTGCTTGCTGCTGTGCGGCGAGCCGTGCGGCGTTCCGTTCGGCCGTGATCTTCTCCAACCGGCTGCGGAGGCGTGGTTTCTCGGTTTGTTCGGGGGTGATGGCGGCTGGTTCTTGGACGTTGGCTTGCCGGTCCGTGTCGGTTGCGCGCTGCGCGGGTGCTTCGGGGGCGTGGGTTTTTTTGTTGCGTTCGACCGCGTGCAGGGCGTCCCGTGTCCGGTCTTCTTCGGTGGTGTGTTCGGGCAGGGCGTGTGAGCGTTTGGAGACGGTGACTGCCTGGTTGTGGAGTTGTTGGCCGATCTCTTCGTTCCTGAACCGTTCTGGCACTGGTGTGGCCTCTGTTTCGGGAACGTTGTAGCGGGCGCGGAACATTTCGATGCTGGCCGCGGTGTCGCGCCATTGCTGGGTGGCGTCGGGGCGTGCCGGGACGGGGCCGAGTTTCTGTGCCCATTCCGGTGGTGTGGCTGCCAGGAGGTGGCCTCGTTCGTCGAAGCGTGCGGCGAGGACTTCGCGGCGTGCTGTGAGTTCTTCTTTCCATGGCTGGGGCAGGTACGGGCTTATGGCCGCGGCTGCGGGGGCGAGCCATTCCGGCAGCCGGTCCGGTGCCTGCACCTCGGTGGCGGGGCGTGGTGTGAGGGTGCGGAGGCGTTCCTCCGCACGGGCGCGGGCGGCGATCGTTTCGTGTCCCCAAGCACGCTGGGTACTTGCCCCAGCTGAGGGGTTGTGACCGTAGGTGCTACGGGTGCCGCGTTCGGCGGTTTCTGCTGTGCGCTGGGTTTCTTTGAGTTGCTGGGTGCGGATCCGGTGTTCTTCCTGGAGTGCGCGCAGTTGCTGGTGGGCGCGCCGAGCGGCCGCGGGGTCGTTGATGGATGAGGTTTCCCGGGCGGTGAACCTGGTGGTGAAGATCCGGCGTTCCAGTTCGGCGTCGGTGAGGTTGCCGTGCCGGCGGTTGGTCCAGTGGTCAGCTGGTTGGGGTCCGAGGGCTGCGGCTGCTTCACGGGCGGCCCGGGCGCCAGCCTCGGCGTCGGTCCGGAGGGTGGCCAGCTGGGCGTCGGTGAGACCCTGTAGGGGGCGTTCGCCTGCTTGGGCGATGAGTTCGGGGGCTTTGTCCATGATCTTTTCCACGCGCCAGGCGAGGACGGCGGAGAGGTCATCGGCGCTCTGGAATTCGCGTTGACCAGCTGCGGTGCGCAGCAGCCCGGCGGTGTCCCAGCCGTCGTGTTCGGCTTTGGCCAGGTGCGTGGCCACCGCTCCCCAGGACTCGGCAGTGATGAACTTCTCAGCGTCCGGTCCGAGGATGTCCCGGGCCATGGCGGCCATGCGCAGGGTGTTGGCTTCGTCGTTGACGTAGCGGTACTGGTCGGCCAGGGTCAGGGGCGAGTTGATGCGTTCGTATTCGGTGGCCATGGCCTCGTGCGCGGACGAGTCCTGGCTGTGGTTTCCTGCAATGGCAGCCAGCACACTGTCCCGGTCCTGCCCGTCCTCGACGGCGACAAACAGCACGTTCTCGTCCCGGCCACGGGTGGCGGCGACGTAGGCGTTCTCCCGGGTGGTGGACGCATCAAGGACGGGGATCCCGGCATCTTTGGTCATGCCCTGGGCGCGGTGGGTGGTCAGGGCGTAGCCGAGGTGGACGTGCACTGCGACGTACTCGGCCGGGAGCCGGATCGTGCCCCCGTGCTCGAGGTGGGCCACTGACAGGGCCCCGTCCTCGTGGGCTTCTTCGACGGTCCAGAGATCACCGTTCTTGACGACGTCCCGACCCCTTCTGACCTTCAGGCCGGTGTCGTTCAGGCGGGTCACGATGTGGTCCCCTGCCCAGGCGTGGGAGCCGTCGCGCAGCTGCACGGATGCCCCGGTGCCAGCGACCTGACCGGATTCGATCCGGTAGGCCTGGGCGCGTTCGGAGAGGCGTTGGGAGCTTTCGTTGGTCGGTGCCATCATCACCGCGGCATCGCCCCGGTTCAGCCGGTCCTGCCACAGACCGAACGCCAACCCTTCGACGGTGTCGATGCTTCCGGCCTGGATGCGTCCGTTGTTCTTGTACCAGGCGAACGGGTCGGTCTCGTGTTCGGTGGGGGTGCGCAGGAGCAGGGATGCTTCTGCTTCTTCGGGGCTGTGGAACCGGTGGATGGTCTCCAGTTCCGTCGCGCCGACTTCGTTGATCAGCAAACGCAGCGCGCCGCCGGCCTGGACGGCGGAGAGCTGCCGGTCGTCCCCGATGAGGCGGACGAGCCCCCCGCGGGCTTCCACGGCCCGGACGACGTCGGCGAGTTTTCCGGTGCCCTGCATCCCGGCTTCGTCAACGATCACGAGAGTGCCCGGGGTGATGGTGAAAGCCTCGCTGGAACTGGTCAGGAACTTGTCTGTGGTCGCGGCGGTGATGCCGAGCTGTTCGCCCAGGTTCGCTGCGGCCACGGCGGAGGGTGCGAGCCCGATGACCCTGCCCCCGGCGTGGGTGATCGCGGCCCGGACCAGGCCCATGGAAGAGGATTTGCCGGTCCCGGCGGCACCGATCCCGACGGCCAACAGCTTTGATGAGGTGGCGAATTCGCGGGCCAGTTCGATCTGCCCGGGATCCAGCGGGTGGGACTTCTCGCCGGTGGCCACGGCGAGGTTGTAGGCCTGAACGGCGGCGGTGAAGTCCTGCAGGGATGCTGCCGGGATGACATCCCGGGTGCCTGAGCGCAGGAGCAGGTTTTCGTCTTCGAGGATCTTCGTGGACGTGTACCGGGTGTCGGTGCGGTGGTTGAAGTCCGCTGTTCCGGCGTTCCGGGTGAGGGCTTCGAACCGTCCGTGGACCTGGTCCGGGGTGATGCGGACCGAGGCGGTGGCCAGGCTGTGGGAGACCACTTGTTCGATGGTTCCGGCGGGGACCGGTCCGTGGGTGATGGCGTATTCGCGGGCCCACCGGTTGGTCTCGGCCATGACGTTCTGCGCCGTCCAGGTGGAGCGTTTGTCCGAGACCGCGGCGACGATCTGCCGCGCGGTGGCGTCAATATCGACCCCTGTGACGGCGGGCCGGCGTGTCCGGGAACGGGTGCCGGTGATGCGTTTGAGGTCCGTCTCGGTGTACAGGGCCGCGGCTTCCTGCCGCCACGCTGTGGCCTGTTCGGCGAGGGTTTTGGGTTTGTCTTTGTCGGGGCGGGTGTCCAGTGTCGCGGCTTGGGCGAGCTTGACCAGGGCTGCCTGGTCGGGGCTGTGGCCGTGCTGTTCCTCGTAGGCCTGGCGCAGTTCAGTCAGGCTCGACCGGATGCCGGCGGCGCGTTTGGAGAACAGTGCGGTCAGTTCCCTGGGGACGGACGCGACTTCCATGACGGGCTGCTTGGACCCGTTCACTGTGCGGGCTTCGAACCGGACACCGTGCTCTTCGAGGTAGGCCTGGATTTGGGTGTTGTAGTGTTCCGAGACGGCCACCGCTGAGCGGTGCAGGAGCTTGCCGTCGATGCTCTTCCAGTTCCCGTGAAGGTCTTGGACCTTGTTGGAGACAACGAGGTGGGTGTGCAGGTTCGGGTCCCCGAGGCGGGAATCATGGTGCCTGAACGCCGTCGCTGTGAGTCCGCCTTTGATGGAGGTCTGGGCGATGCCGTTGGTCCCCAGCCGGGTGGCCAGGGCGTGGGTTTCCAGGTACTCCACGGACTGCTTCAACGCGGACTGGTGGGCTTCTTCGACCAGACGGCGGGTGTCGGTATCCCCGAGGGCCCACAACACGGAGATGCTTTTGACCGGGGTGAAGGTCAGGTCGTATCCGGCCACGGCGTTCTGTTGGGGACGCAGCTGCGCGGTGATGTACTTGCCCAGTTCTTCCTTGGACGCGGGTGGGCGGCCGTGTCCTTCACGGAACATCACAGCCCCTGCGGTGGCCCGGATGCGGTGCCGTTCGGCGGCGGTGGGTTTGCGGCCCTGCAGGCGTTCGAAGTCGCTCTCACGGACACGGATGGCCTGCGCCAGGGTGTTGTCTTTGGGGCCGTAGTCGTAGTAGCGGCGGCCCAGTTTCGCTTCCTTCTGGGCGGCTTTCTCGGCCGCTTTCGCGGGAAGACCCTCGGCGATTTTCGCGGCGAGGATGGCTTCGTATTCGGGGTGCCGGCCTTGCCCGAAAAGGTTGGCCATCTGGGCTTCGGTGACGTTCCCGGAAACACCGAGTGCGTCGGCTCCTCGCCCGATCCACTGGCCTGGTGGGAGTCCGTCGACGGTGTAGTAGTCGCCCAGTTGACGGTCTCCTGCGCGCAGTTCATCACCGCTGGCGGTCTCCTGCGTGTAGTACAGGTAACCGGTGCCAGCACTGAGAACGTGCAGCGACATCATGGCCCCGATTCTAACGGAATCGGCCTCATTTATTCGAAATGCAAGAGGTTTGACTGAATTTGGCGTTTTGAGCGTGATGCGAGCTGGCGAGTATCGGTTCGAGAAACGTCGGATTGAGTCCATCAGTGATGATGCGAGTATCCACATGAAAAGCGTCAGCTTTGATTGTTGATACTCGCTGGCAGGGGTTATGCACAGCCCGTCAAAGACCTGAGGTTTGATGCCTGCCCAGGGGGTGTTGTGTGTAACCCCTGCCAGCGCGCGCCGCGCACCCTGTCCGGGTCCGCCGCCCGCGCCGGATCGCCCACGGGCGGGTTTCTAACCGTTAGGTTTCCGGGTGGGCCGCGGCCGTCTGCAAGAATGGGGACAGGGCACAGTGACCGACCACACCGAAGGGGGCCGTGATGGCTGGCAAGACACGCAACACGATGATCGTTCAGGCGCGCCGGAAGACCGAAGAGTTGGCCGCGAAACGGCGCGAACGGGAAGCGAGGCTTCAGTCATTGGCGACCGACTACCACGCCGCCACGATGATGGCCGAAGCCGGTGTTGAAGAAGCCGAACGGCAGGCGGCCGAGCTGATCGCCGCGGCGAAGAAGAACGCGGCCGCGGCCATGGACGACGCGAAAGAGACGGTCCGGAAGATGCTCGCCACCGGCGAGACCAGGCAGGGCATTGCCGAGCTGCTGGACGTCAGCGTCTCCTACGTGCGGAGCATCGACGTCGCCACGGTGAAGAAGGCCAAGGCCGGCACCGGTACGGGGACTGTCGAAGTGCAGGGTTCAGAAGAGCGTCGGAGCGTCGGGGTCGTGGCCGGACATGAGGGGTCGGATCACTGATTCATCCCACCCGTGTTCTTTGAGCGCATCACGGAGTTGCCGCGACCGGGCGGTGAAGTTCGCGCGGCCGACGCCACGCCAACGCCACGAATGGGCGTTGGCGTGGCGTCTCTTTTGTGACCGGTCCATCAGGTTCTCGACCTGGGTGCCAGGGAACAGGTGACTGTCCGCTCCCCCGGTGGCGCGGACGCACAGTGGAATGTCGCAGGAGTGCAGGAGCTTGGTGTCGGGATGCAGCTGCTCACCGGTCAGCAGCAAGTGTGCGAAGCGCTGGGGACGGACGGCTTGTTGGCCGGTTGGGGTTTTGATCCAGAACCGACCATAGCCGTCATCACCGACCGCGCCGGTCCACAGCCAGCAATCATTCTCCCGCGGTCCTTTGATGACCTTGGACCAGAAACGGGCCTCATCCCTCGCCGCGGACAGTGCCTCGTTCACCAGCGGCTTCACCAGGGACGCCAGCGGCGTTCCAAACGGTTCGCGAAGAAGAAGAACGCAACCATGAACAGGGCCGGCGGCACTGCCTGGAACAGGCCCTGGCCGAGCCATGCCACAACAGCGGTGATCAAAGCGATGACACCAGCTGCCTTGCAGAGGACGATCAAGAGGCCTTGGCCGGCGGCCACCGGATGAGTGAGCGCGTAGATGACCCAGCCGCCCAGGGCAACAGCGGCGAACACTGCGAGGAAGATCAGAACGACGGCCATGGTGACCCCCCAACGATGGACTGATGCCAGGTGGTGGTCATTGCCGGTCCTCCCTCGCAGCGGTTTCGGCGCGGGTGCGCCTGCCGGGGCGGATACCGCCGGCCTTCACGCCCTCCCACGGGTTGCCGCCGTTGTACTTCCGCTGGGCACGCCGCAGCTCCCGTTTGACGGCGGCTTCAACGAAGTCATTCGCCGAACCATAACCCTCCAGCACGCCCACGTTCTTCACGACGGCGCGGATCTGCTCCGCGTCCTCCCGAGTGAACTTGGCACTGATGGAATTGTCATCCCGCTTATCCCGCTGCACGGTCCTCCCCTGCTGGACGTTGGCCCCGGTCAAGAGCTGCTCTCTGGAACCGCAGCGACACCGCAACGTCTTCCACCACCAGCTCCTGCACGGTCCTGGCCCGCCCGTCCTTGCCCTGGAACGTACGGGACTGGATCCGGCCAACAGCAATGACCCTGACACCCTTGGCCAGGGACGCGACCGTGTGGCGGCCGGTGTCGTTCCAAGCACTGGCACGCAGGAACACCGTCTCGCCGTCCCTCCACTGCTGGGTGGTCTCGTCGTAGACCCGTGGCGTGGAAGCGATGGTGAAATTCGCGACCACCGAGCCCGAACCCAGCTCCTTCAGACGGGGGTCGGCGACCAGGTTCCCGATCACGGTGACAGACTCCCCCATTGGCGTACCAGCGTCTGGTGCCGGTGCTTCCGCGGGCTCGGCCGCCGGCTCCGCATCGTCCTGGGTTTCGTCCTCGTCGACGTCGCCGCTGCCGGCCTCCCCCGGGTGGTCCTGCGTGGCGGGGGTGTCGGTGAAGGGATATCCGAGGGCGGTGCCCACGGGCCAGTCCGGAAGACTTGGCATCACCTGGGCGTCGCCCGCCGGGGCGGTGCCGTAGTCCCCGCCGGCGGCGGCGTCGATGTAGGGGTTGGCGATGGGTACGTCGATCCTGGCGGAGGGGTTGGCGATCCGGCCGAACTCCTCGAGGTCCTCGTACTGGCGGGGGCTGATCGTGAACCGGTCATCGGCTGCTGTGCTGGTCATGACGATCACGCTGCCTTGCGGCGCAGTGCCGCCTGGGTGAGCTTGTCCATGCGGATCCCGGACCAGTGATCGGTTCCGTCAGCGCTGACAACCACGGGTGCCTCGCTGTAGCCAAGGTCTTCGCTGATGAACTCCAGCGCGGCCGGCACTTTGGTAATGTCCACCGCGGTGTAGGTGATGCTTTTGCGGTCGAAGTACGCCATGGTCTTGTCGCAGTTCGGGCAGCCAGGCTTGGTGTAAACCGTGTAGTCCGGGGTTGAAGAAGAAGTCATTGTCAGTCCTACGTTTCGTATCAGTTCTGGTTTCGTTCGTCTGGTCGACTTGATACCTCAATTCTACCGATTATTCAGGTAGATAACCAGTGCTTCTACCCCTAGAAATAAGGGTTACTGGATGTTTGTCTACTTCCTGTAAAGCACACACCGCCTGTGCTCTGTTTGGTCATCCCTGGAAGTAGCCCGGCGGCACTCCCCCGGCTGTGTGAAGACCTTGCATGGCCCGGTGGTTCCTGTGCCCGTGTGGGATTGGTCCAGGTGTTCCCGTGTGTGGTCACGGCTGAGAGAAACTCTCCCAGGCTTGTGGTGGGCTGGCGGCTGGTTGTGTTGGCCCATGGGGAAGGTGCCGTGTGCTTTGTCTTGATGCGGCGATGGCGGCAGGTGGGTGGATGTGCCGGTTGATCGTGGGGGTTTAAAGGGTGAAGGGCCGGCACTTTGGAAGTGCTGGCCCTTCGTATTTTCCCTCTGCAAAAGGAAATCTGTGGTCCAGTCTACCGGACCTCGGCGTTGCCTGGCCGGGGAGCGCGCGTCCGGCGGCCCAGCGATAGGCCCCAGAAGAAGATGCCGATGACGAAGGCTATGCCGGCAACGATCAGTCCTCCGAAAAGGCTTTTGCTTCCCAACACGATCAAGCCCGCGAGAGGGACCGCGATCGCCGTAGCGAAAGCGAGATCAACGCCTGCAGGTTTCCATACCGTGCCGAGGGGTTTTCTGCGGATGAGTGCGGCAAGTACGAGGTAGGTGAAGACAAGGACGCCGTTCATCAGGATCATGGCCGGCAGTGACAGGTCAAGGGCACCGGCGACGTCGTTCAGGAAGCCCGTGAAAGGGTTCTCCGGGAGGGGTGGCTTGGTCATGGTTACTCCTGTCGTGGATGCGTTTCCCAGACTAGCTCGGGGCTCGGACAAAGTTGTGTGGTGTATCCCGCTCGGGCTGGTGGCGCGCGGCACCAAAGGGATGGTGCACGCGGTAGCGCCGATTGGCGGTCCGCCGCTGGCGAGTGGCTGCTGTGGTTCGCCCCGGGCGGCGGACCGCCCGACGTGTGGGAGGTTCCCGGCCCTGCCCGTGGTGAGTGGCCGGGGGCCTTGCCGGGCGGTGGAGGTTCCGCCCGGCAAGGGGTTTGTTTACGCCGCGTCGAGTTCTTCGGCGTCGTTCGTCTCGTCGGCGGGCATCCCGCTGTCGATGATCAAGGCCTCAACCTCCGAGGGCGTGTATCCCCACAGAACCAGTTGGTTCAGGTAGTCCCGGTGGGATTGGAAGGGTTTCCGCCACGCGTCCTTGGCGATCGTCTTCTCATACCCTGCGCACACCAGCGCCATCAGGGACACCTCGGGCCGGGTCGTGGTCTTGGCGACGTGGTCCCGCAACGGGTTCCATGCCCAGCTCTTTTCCCCGGTGACCTTGGCTCCGGCCATGTCGGCGGCGACCTCACCGTCGTAGCCGCTGGCCGTTTCGGGGTGGTGGGTGAGCGCGTGGACGGTGAAGTACTGCCAGCCCTTCGGCGGCTGCTTCTTCGCCAGCAGGGTCTTGACGAACTCACGGCGCACACTCATCGCCGCGGTCATCTTCTTGTTGTTCTCAATCAGGGTTTTCCGTTCGGCCTTCTGTTCCTCAGTCATCGGTCCCTTGTTCGCCGAAGAGGAGCTGTACCGGTCTTTGAAACCGGCGTCCTTCCAGCCGACGATCACCGGCACAGTGGTGCAATCGCCCCGGTAGTCCTGGCTGATGAAGACCGCGTTGGCGTCGTCCTCAGTGGCCGGTTCCCCATCGGGCCGGTTCAGGTAGCTGACACGGGCTGTCTCGTAGTCATCGTAGGCGGGCTGCTCCACGACAGTGACCCCTCCCGCTTCGACCTCGGCGGTGAACGCCGCCAGCATGGCGGCGCGTTCGCGGTCGTCCCGGAGCTGCTGGGCGACGTGGAACAACTGGTCCGGTTCGTCGCGGATCACGGACTCGAGCTCAAGGGTCGCTTCCTCGTCCCCTTCGAACTCGGCCATCAGGAGGGCTTCCTCGATGGTGAGTCCTTTGCCGAGGGCTGCGGTTCCAGCGTGCGATGCTTTGGCTTTCAGTGCTCCTTCCACAGTGGTTTTCGTGCGCCCGGTCTTCTTCGCAATCGCGGCGGCGGAGACACCGATCAGGGAAAGCTGATGATAGGCCTCGGCTTCGTCCGCTTCCGTCAGCTCGGCGCGTTGGATGTTCTCCACGACCTGTGTGACGATCCGTTCGGCTTCTTCCGGGCTGCTGATGATCATCACCGGGATCAGGGGCCGCTGCGCTTCCACGGCCCCGAGGGTGCGGCGCTGGCCCATCAGCACGTGCACCGTGCCGTCGTCTTTGCGGTGGGCAATGACCGGCTCCATCACACCGTGTTCTTTGATGCTGGCGACAAAGTCCGGGGTCAGGGCTGCGTCTTTGCGGACGTTGATGTCCACGGTCAAGGTCGTGGGGTCGAGCATTTCGAGCGTAGGTGCTGCGTTCATGGTTTGTGTGTCCTTTGCAGAGGAGTGGGTGAGGGAGCGGCGTGACCTTAGCCAGCTGATTGGTCTCTCCCCCCGTTGTTTTTTGGTTGCTGGCAAGCTTGCTTGCTCGGCGGCCGACGGAGCCCTGTCTACCCTTCGGGCAAGGGACCGGAAATTCCCGGAGGAAATAAGCGACGCAGGAGCGCCGGAGGACATTTCCGGGCCCGCAGGCCCCGGAGCTTGCGGAGGGGCTAGACCGGGCGGAGCGGACGCCTACAATCCAAAGGACAGCAACCAGAAAACGTCGTAGACAAACAGGTGATGACGGGCAGGAGCCCTGCGACGGACCGGCAACACCCAACAGCCGGCCACGCAGTGGACGCCCGTTAGTGCTCGCCCAGCGAGCACCCCCCGGTTCCCCCGGATGCCGTCCAGGTCCCCCTGGTCGTGGGGTTTGCCGCGCGCACCAGGTGATCGTCAAGGGTCCGTTGGCGGGAACGGCGGTCCGCCGCCGGCAACCACCCACCCAGGCCATCCACCCGCGGCGGACCGCCCGCCCACCAAAGGCGAACGGTCCGAACAATGGTGTTAGTGGAACATAGGGCGGTGTTCTGCGGCGAACAGCACGGCGATGGCTTCGTTGTGCCAGTCCAACGCCGCGTATTGCCGCGTGATGTCCAACGCGGGGAGGTGGACGTGGGCCTCGGTCGTGACGGCCTCGGCCATCCCCCGGATATGTGCGGCGAGGTCCGCGGCCGCGCCGGGGCTGTAGGTGACGGGGGATTGCTCGACGAGCTCGGCGAGGGTTTCGAGGAAAACGACGGCTTGGGCGGGAGTCTGGGCGATGCGGTGTGTCTGGGCGGTCATTGGTCGGGATCCTTTCAGCTGATGGGTTGCTGGTGGTGCGGTGCCCCGCTGGTTGGCGGGGCACCGGATTGGGGTCCTGTTTAGGCTGCTGCGGTTTGGAACGTGGGCGGAATCCGGTAGCGGCTGGGCATTTCGGCGGCGGCTTCGGGCAGGTCGTCCGGTCCTTGGGCTTGGCCGTTCTTCCAGTTGAAGAACGCCTGTTCGGTGATCGCGTCCCAGTACCGGGCCTTGGTCCGGTAGAACGTCGTTTTCACGTCTCCCTCGCAGTAGGTGGCCATGCCGAACAGGTTGCCGATGCTGTCGGCGTCGCGGATCCCGGCGACCATGACGTACGGCCACTGGCCGAGGTCCCAGCCGTCGCATCCCCAGCCGGGGATCACGGTCCAGCCGTGTTCTCCGATGAGTTCCATCCAGTCGTAGCCGTCGTTCATGTGGTAGTTGCCCAGCACGGTGACACCGTCGATGGTTTCCTTGGTGTCTTCGGTAGTGATGGTCTGGACGCTGATTGCGTTCATGGTTGTGTGTCCTTTGCAGAGGAGTGGGTGAGGGAGCGGCGTGACCTGAGCCAGCTGCTTGGTCTCTCCCCCGTTGTTTTTTGGTTGCTGGCAAGCTTGCTTGCTCGGCGGCCGACGGAGCCCTGTCTACCCTTCGGGCAAGGGACCGGAGTCTTCGAAAGGAAATAAGCGAAGCGCCGTCGAAGATTCCGTGCCCGCAGGCCCCGGAGCCTGCGGAGGGGCTAGACGGGGTGGAGCGGACGCCTACAATCCGAAGGACAGCAACCAGAAAACGTCGTAGACAAACAGGCCCGGGCACGGCGGAGCTCTGCGACGACGCGACCGGGCCCAACAGCCGGCCACGCAGTGGACGCCCGTTTCCCCGGTTCGCCCTGGCGGACCGCTCCCCTTCCTCGACTTAAGCCGGTGGCACGGCCGTGTAATTGACCCCGGGATCAACATGTTTGGTACGGACGTCAGAGCCGCGTTGGTAGGGTGGGCAGGTCCCGCCCTACCCCCAAGGGGCGGGATACCATGTTGCACGTTCCTGCTTGTGTCCTTGCGGAACGCTCGAAGAGCCAGCACCCTGCCGGGTGCTGGCTCTTCGTGTCCTTGGGGCAGGGCCTGGCTCGTGTGACTGGCTACCGTCGGCCTTTCACGGTTAGGGTGTGTGCTTTCGTGTCCGCGACCCCGAAGGGTGGGCGGAGGTTATGGTTCACAGGTGAGGAGCAGGATGTTCGGTTTCGCGGTCAAGGTGGAGAAGGACGACAAGAAGGCAGAACTGGAGATCCAGGGCTTCCACGACCAGGACAGTGTCGAAGAGTTCGCCCACGAGGTCCGGGAAACCCTGGTCGTCTGCCTGGAGGAGAACGAGGAGATCACCGGTTTCGAAGTCGGGGAACCGGGCCCCGATGGAGGAACGCCAGGACGTCCCGGAAGTGGACATCCAGGACTTCACCGACGAGCTCGTCATGCAGGTCATGACTCCCGCGCCGGACCATCGGGTCAAGGGTGAGTACCCGCTGCGGTTCGCCGTCGAGCACCCGATCGAGTACTAGGCCCCTCATCGGGCACCCACCGGACCAGCAACCCCGCCGTCGAGGCCCCGTCCTGGCGGCGGACGGTCATCCCGCGCGGACCGGGTGGGGGAATCATGTCCGGTGGTTGTCCGTTTCATCTGGTGACCTGCAATGCTGCGGCGTCACCAACGACAGGAAGGTTTGGGGACTGGCCATGACGTTGAATGAATTGCTCGCCCGGCTGCGTGCCGGGCATTTGATGGTCCGGAGCGCCCGGGAATGGGATGATCTGGCCACGGAACTGTCCCGCGCGTTCCAGGCCGGGGATGAGGAGCTCATCGAGCAGCTCCGTCCGCCGTTCCTGCAGTCCTGGCGGACCGTGACCCGGTATGTCCTGCAGGATGACTTCGACGCCGCAGGGATCAGCGTCTCCGACCCTTCCAGCGCTTGGGGCATCGCCGTCCTCGAATCCGGTGGCCGGAGTGTCGAGCCGCTGCTGGCCGCGCCAACCCATCGGGTTGGTGAGTCGATGGAGGCCCTTGATGGGTTCACGGTCCTGGGGTACGAGGAGACCCTGGCCGGCTACACCCATGATCTGGGACGCCTGCTCACGGCGGACGACGCACTCTCGGTAACCACTCCCCCGGCCGCCTGAACACACCACAACATCCCGGGCGTCCGGTCCGTTCTACTGCCGCCTACGGTGTCGGTGGTCTGGGGCGGGCGAAAGGCCGGACAGGCTTCAGTCTTTACCACTGTCCGGCCCTCGCGAGCGGGCGTCTCAGATGGCTGAGGGCAACTTGGGGGTCTTGCTTTCAGCCATGAACCCGCTGGCATCATTCAACTCCCCCGCACCCCCTTTGCACACGAGTAGTCAGTACTCGTTTTTCACCCTTTTCCGGTATCCACCCATCCCCCGCACCAACGCACCCCACTGGGGCTCCCCTCGCCGTGGCCGGGGCGCCCGCCGTGGGTTTCGCATCAGGTGCAAGTCGGGAAGCCCTGCTTATCTTGTCGGTGGGCACGCCTATAGTGGTATTCGAAAGTTTGTTCGAATAGAGGTGTGTCGTGGGCGTGATAGTTGGCCCCCGTGTGGTAGGTGCGGGTTTGTCTCCGGTGGTGGTGTTGGTGGCTCCGGTGGCGGTTGCTGCCGGGTACCCGTCCCCTGCCCAGGATTACTTTGACGGCCGGATCGACCTGAACGCGCACCTGGTCAAGGACGTCACGAGCACCTTCATCGTCCGCGTCACCGGTTCCTCGATGGAGGGCGCCGGGATCAGCGACGGCGACGAGCTGGTCGTGAACCGGGCCCTGGAACCGAAGGACGGTTCCGTCGTGGTGGCGGTCCTGGACGGGGAACTGACGATCAAACGGCTGAGGATCACCGCCACGGGCGTGGTCCTGCAGGCCGAAAACCCCAGCTTCCCGGACATCCACGTCGCGGCCCTGTCGGAACTGACCATCTGGGGCGTAGCGACGAGGTGCCTTCATTATGTCTAGGCCCGCGACCATGCGGCGGTTGCCGGAAATCGCCCACGTGGACGTCAACTGCTTTTATGCCTCCGCGGAACGGGCGTTCAACCCAGCGTTGGAGGGCCGGCCGGTGATCGTGCTCTCAAACAATGACGGGTGCGCGGTGACCCGCTCCCCCGAAGCCAAACGACTCGGGATCGGGCTCGGGGATCCGTGGTTCAAACTCAAACCACGGGCGAAGGAATGGGGCCTGGTGGCCCTGTCGAGCAACTACGAACTCTACGGGGACATCAGCTCCCGGGTGATGGAACTGCTGGGCCGGTACTCGGCCTGGCTGGAGGTGTACTCCCTCGACGAGGCCTTCCTCGGCGTCAAAGGCGACCCCGACCACCTCCTGCTACTGGGCAGGGAGATGAAGGCCGCGTGCCGGCGAAACGTCGGCGTTCCCGTCTGCGTCGGCATCGCCCCCACCAAGACCCTGGCCAAGCTCGCGAACAAGTGGGCGAAGAACAACCCCGCCTTCAACGGCGTCTGCCGGTGGGACTCCGTACCCGCCGAACAACGGGCAGCGTTAATGTCGCGGTTGTCGGTGATCGAGATCTGGGG
This sequence comes from Paenarthrobacter sp. NPDC090520, assembly GCF_044769205.1. Classification (NCBI taxonomy): domain Bacteria; kingdom Bacillati; phylum Actinomycetota; class Actinomycetes; order Micrococcales; family Micrococcaceae; genus Paenarthrobacter; species Paenarthrobacter sp. NPDC090520. The sequence goes on along the minus strand of NZ_JBIVXM010000008.1, from coordinate 95,008 downwards.
CGTCGCCACACGGCTCACCAAACGGCTCAACGCGATCGGGATCTTCACGATCTCCGACCTGGCCCGCGCGGACCCGGTCGCGATCCGAGACAAGTTCTCCATTGTCATGATGCGCACCGTCCTGGAACTCCAAGGCACCCCCTGCATCCCCATGGAAGAAGAACGCATCGGCCGTGACCAGCTGATCTTCTCCCGATCCTTCTCCACCCCGATCACCACCGCCGCGGGATTGCGGCAGGTCATGAGCGTCTACGCCCAAATGGCCTCCGCCCGGCTCGCCAAACACACCCTGCAAGCCAAAGTGTTGACCGCGTTCGCCGCGACCTCGCACTTCAACCCGACCGAGAAATCCTTCCCCACCACCTGCGTCGTGCTTCCGGCCCCGACCGCGGACCCGGTCCTGCTCACCAAAGCAGCCCACGCCCTCCTCCCCCACCTCCACGACGGCGTGAAATACGTCAGGGCCGGGATCATGGTCACCGACCTGCGCCCCACCGGAAACCAAAAACCCCTGGAAATCTTCGAAAACCCGCACGAAGAACGCGGCATCGGCACCCTGTTGGAAGACGTAACCAAACGCTACGGCCGAGGGTCCATCGGACTCGGCCACGCCGGGATCCGCGGCGGACCCGACTGGACCATGAAACGCGACATGCTCTCCCCCAGATACACCACCCACTGGGACGAACTCCCCCTCGTCAAAGCCGCCTAAACCAGCCCCACCCCAGCACAACCGCTTCTTGTAAGGAGACAGCCCAGATGACCCTGGCACCCGAACACCCCCACAACACCCGACACCTGCCCCAAGTCGCTGTCCGGTTCAGCCCCGACGGCACACCCCTGGCCATCCGCCACAACGGGACGATCTGGATGGTCGACCCCGCCCTGCACACCAACCACTGGTACAGCCGCGACGCGTGGTGGGAAACCCGGGACCGTGCACCCCGGGGCACCGGCGACGTCGTCAGCGTCGAACACTGGCAATTCCAGGCACGTGCCGCCGGCAGTGATGACCTGGCCACGGTATGCCTTCGCCGGGAACCTTTGTCGGAGCAATGGCTGCTCGAATCCCTCAGCCACGACACCACCAGCCGGGTCGAGGAATCCTGGGCATGAACCACTCCCCAACCCTCGACCACGTCTGGGATCAAGTCCGGGCCGAATTCACCCTACCCACCCTCGACCAGGTCCGGGAACGGCTATTGACCATCCACGAGGACCCAGACCCAGTGCTGCAGCAATTGATTCGCATCTTCATCGATGACGGCACCTACTGCCCGGGCTACCAGTTCCTACCAGGCCTCTCCCTGCACCCCACGGTGACGGCCCTATTCCGGCGGGCAATGGAACTGAAAGTCCCTCACAACTACTTCACCGCCTGGATGATCAACCCCAGAAAAGCCCTCCACGGCCGCCGACCCGTCGACCTCCTCGACACGGCACCGCCGGCGGTGCTGCTCACGGCACTGGAACAAACCTTCCCCACACGGACCTAGGATGAGCGCGGGGAAGTGACACTGACCGTACAAGACTCTCTTGGGGCGATAAGCCGCGTCAGCGCCGAAGCCAACACCTACGACGAAGCCAAAGCGACCGCCGAAGCGAAAATCCCCGAAGGCTCCAAAGCCATCGCCGTCCGCACCACCTGACCAGAAACGCAGCCGCCAAGGATGCCACCCAGCATGCTGGATGTCTGGCCGCGGTCTCTACCTGGGTTCTACGGGTGCATCAGGGCTTGCCGGTCCATGGCTGGTTCCACGCGGGTGTGCTGAACAGCTTGAGATACACGTCGAGCCCACCAACCTGCCCTTCACGACGGCTGCGCTCATTTCGAACCACAGCGAGCCGCTCCACCCACTGCTCAAAACGGTCCGCCCGGCGTTCCTCCGGTGTGCGGACACGCCAAGCCGGTTCGGTAAGGACGCCGTAGAGCACCGTCAAGTTCCCGATATGGGTTACGAGGCCCTTGTCGTGCTGTTCCAGACCGGCCGGGCTCAGTGTTTCCAAGTTCCCGTTCCAGGCGGGGGCGCCAGGATGCCGTCCGGCTTCGTCGCGTTCCTCGTCACTGTCCACGGCTGCTCCTAGCGTTGTCATGGCTGATTCCTATCAGCTCGGCCAGACATTTACACCCCCACGAGCAGTCATTCGGATCGCTGCACCCACGACGGCGTCATCGACCACCCGGGGATGAGGCGGTCCAACTCCTTGATCCGGTCAGGATGCCGCCCATGGAGGGCATGTTTCCGGTACGCGGCCACCAGGCTGGCCAGAGATCGTTCGGTGTCATCGCCCGAAGAGGGGTGCGGTGGGCGCCCGTTCTTTTCCATCCAACCCACCAACTCGTCCCGGCGTTCCTGCCACAGCCGGTCACTGCCGAAAGCCCGGCCGTTCGCCCACCCAGGGCACCCCGCATCCAACAACGCTGCGGCCTCCTGATTGAACTTGCCCTGACGGTGCAGGATCCGCATCCGCTTCAACGCCCGATACAGCTGCTCTTCTTCGCCACCCGGGGCGGCGGTCACACGCGGCAGGGTCCCGTTGGCAGTGTGAAAGGCGATGATCCGTTCAGCGGACGTGACGGGCCCGCCGGGCATGGACGGGCGTGGCGCAGAAGTCATTCACTCCACGGTAGTAGAGACCCTCGGCAGGAGACCAACGACCCTCAGTGTCCTAGGTTCCTGACGGTGGGTCGGCTGGTTCGAGCAGCTCGGGACCGTTGTTGCGGATACTGTTGACGCGGTTACTGACGATCCGGGGCGTCAAGGTGGGTTCGGGCAACGAGTTCAGCAGGCTCTGGACATCGTCTTTGTTGGTCAGGTCCGGATTCAGCCACTCGGCGTAGCGATGCTTAGGGATGATGACCGGGGACCTGTCATGGACGTGGCCGAGGGCGTCCTGGGTAGTAGTGGTCAGGACCGTGCACGAAAGCAGCCACCTTTCGGGGTCGTCTTCGGGCAGGTCGGGATCGGGCCAGAATTCGTAGAGGCCGGCGAAGCCCAGCAGGGGTGCCTTTTCGGAATAGAGGTAGTTGGGGATCTTCTTCCCGTCCTCCGTCTTCTGCCACTCGTAGTAGCCTTCAGCCGGGACGATCGCCCTCCGTTTGACGGCCGCGGACCGGAACGAGGGCTTCTCCAGAATGCTCTCGCTGCGTGCGTTGACGAGCTTGGATCCGATCTTGGCATCCTTCGCCCACGAAGGCACCAGGCCCCACTTTGCGATCAACAGACGCCGGTCAAGAGTGCCCTCATCCAGGCGCTCGGCCACGATCGGCACGTTTTGCGTCGGGGCAACGTTCCAGCTCGGCCCCGGCGGGCTGCCTTCAACTTCTTTGGCCTCGAAATGGCTCAGAAGATCGCTCGTTGCTTTGGACATCACGTATCTGCCGCACATACGCCCATTCTGCCCACAAAACCGTCAAAGCAGAGTGGACACATCGACAATCGCCTGGACCCTCACGTAAGCAGCCACCCCGCCGACTTGCTGGCTCCAATACTCTCCGCGGTGAGCGGGCATGGTGGGTAGTTCACCCCATCGCGAAGACATTAACCGTGCGCGAGGATACCCAAACACGCTTCGGCGAAACCGGACAGCCACTTACATCTCCGATAAAGGAGCAAGAATCATGAAACTCGCCTCAAAGATCGCAAGCGCCGCCGCTCTGCTGGGACTCGCCGCAACGTCACTGCTGGTGGGGGCACCTGCGGCCAATGCCTCGGGTACAGGCAAGGCCTGCCCGACAAACCGTGTGTGCCTGTACTTCAACAGCAACTTCGAAGGGGCACGGGCTGACTTCGCATACAGTGATGCCAGCCTTAGCAATGAGCTCTTCACCGATGGCCCAGTTGGCGCGAACGGTTGGGCAGTACAAGTCAACAACAATGCAGCGTCGCTCATCAACAACACCCCGGGCGGCGCCAACATCTACGACGGACCCAACTGCACCGGCGAGGCGTGGGCTACCTACGGCGGAGAACGCGTCAACCTGGCTTCCATGGGCATGAAGAACCGCGTGACCTCAATCCAGATCGAAGGAGCATGCATCAATCGGGATCAGTCCTGGGCATAGCAGGCCGGGAACCGAGGCGGCCAAGACTGATCGGGGCTTAAACGGGCCGCCGAAAAGGATCAAGGACGTCTTCAGAAGAAAGCACCACGATTTGACGGCCTAGGCGTGGCAGGCTGACGGAACTAAGCCTCGTTCCGGAGTAGATGCCCTTCGCGCCGCCCACCCAGACGGACCTTCATGCCAGCGCCAAACAAAGTTGCACTTATCCCCCCATCACCGTGCATTTCACCGTACGGGTTATACGTACCGTCAGCCATCCAGCTACCGTACGGTTTTCAGTCGGGCGTTCGGTACCGACGGTGAGGGACCGGCTTACGGGCGCCGCTTCTACTGCTGAACGAGCGTGAGAGCAGAGTCGACTGTGGACTCAACCGCCTCGCGGTGTGCGTCGGTTGAGTGTTCAAGAAGTGACTGGATCGCTTGGACCAGTGCTACGAGCTCGGGCGTTCGGAGCGTTGTGAAGCGTCTCATGGAAGTGGCGAGCGATTCAGTGACGAGGACACCTACCTGATCTCCGTAGGCACCCGAGTGAGACCCGTGCGGAGCCGCGTAGCTTCCTCCGATAGAGATGTCCCCCAAGAGCGTCAGCAAGGGTACGCGGATCGCGTCTGGGACATCGCCAGCGGCAACTGCTGCGTTAAAGGGAACTGCAAAGGCGGTTGCTTCATAGACCGTGCCTTGGTGGCAGACGTTGGAGTAGAGCCCATCACCGATTGCGAACGAAGGGTCGTCTCGAAGTGCAGCTAATGATCGCGCTACGTCGCCGGCAAAGCTAAATGACGTGTGGGAGCCCTCTAGGGGAACGGTGCCTTTTCCGTACGCGTGCTGCAGTTGGTTCCAGTCGACGTGGTCGAGTTCGTCCAAGGCTTCAAGGCCTGTTGCATTCGGTTGATACACAGCATCCATACAACTGAGAGTAGCCAGACGAACGCAGAAGGATCGGCTAACGGATGCTCAGAGACCTTCACCATCCCATGTTTCTGGCGACCTGCTCACGTGCCTGATTAATTTCCGCCTGTGTAGCTTCCGGGACGTCAGTGCTCATCTCAATGCCAAGAAGCAGGTCCGCCAAAGCCTGCTTCTCCGCCGGATGTGAGATTGGTACATCATCCAGCTCAACTGACATGAGCCAATCAAAGAGGACCACCACGTCTGCTCGATCCAGCTCAAGGCTTACTGGTTGGACGTTATTCATCTGGCCATTCTCTCAATGACCGCGCAGTGCCCGGTTGAGGATCCTTCAGCGGGTGCTGTCTCGGGCTCCGACTTCATTGGAACGACAGTAAGACAGCGCGGCGAATGCTGCACCTCCGAGAATCCCCGTGACAGCAGCCGTCGCCCAGCGATCTGCATACAGTACCAGGGGAAGAGCGCTGAAAAGGGCAAAGGTCGCGAGAGATGAAGGCACCACTGCCACGGCACCTGTGACCATCGCACGCCTCGATCGGGATGCCGATTCAGGCACCACGCGCCCAATCACATCGACGACTCCTGCGACGAGAAGTCCGAGAACCACTGTGGCTAACGTGATGAAGAAGAAGGCAAACAGAGCCCATACGATCTCCCCCAGCCTCATTGGTTTACCCCACGCCAAACTGAGCAAATAAGCGGCCGATCCAGCCACTCCCAAGATGACGCCTAGCAAAAGCAACCTTGGCCTTAACTCCCCTCGGCGCCACCACCCAGGACGTGAAACATTTCCAACCATCGTAGAGCGGGCCTCCGGAGATTCTGAATGGCCAACCCAACGCGGCCGCAGCTAATTGGCAGCCATGCTATCTCAACACCTTCTGCAACAGGAACGTTCGAACGACTGCCCGGTGAGGGATCCTCAAACGATTGCTCGGGTACACGACCACTCAGCGTCCGCGATCTCTCTTGATCTTTCGAGCCCGGTGTCTAGTTCGTTGGCTCGCCCAAGCTGCATTCTCATATTCCGAAAGTACATTTCTTGCCGCGTCATCATAGGGAAGCCTTGCGAGCCAATCAAGAGACAGAGCCGCCCAGTAATCCCTTCGTGTCGCCAATGCAGTCATCGGTAAAGCATGCAATGGAACAATGTTCGTTAGCGTCCCCGGAGCCAGGGACAGTTCTCGTTCGCGCTCGACAAGTTCAGCAAACACCACATCAAACGGACGTTCGAGACATGGAAGCAGCCCTACCAACTCATCAGAATGCAGCTGCCTCTTTGGACCTCCCCAATCACCAAGGAACAGCTCGTCCCCGACGAGACCCAGCCACGACCCCCCGGACGTGAGTCGAAGAATACGAATCCATGTGGGCGTCCCCCAACTAGTGTGAGACATCGAAACCATATCCCTGCATAGTTTTTATGAATTGTTCACGAATCTCAGGAGTCCAATTCTGGTGGAAATGGCCACTTTGTTCGTCGGTCAGGATCGATCCACCGCTTCCGCGTCTCATTATTCCACCTACCACCGTTTCGGGGTTGGCTCCGATGCTTTGCGCAAGTTGTTCGTGAGCACTTCCCTTCAAACCGACGTGGGCTGCGGGTTGACCTGTCGCGAATCTACCTGTGACGGGGTCAAATACATACTCGATGCCGCCCCCCTTAGGATAGTAATTTTGAAGCGCGGCCAATGACTTGACGCGATCGCTCGCCTCCAGTACACCAGCAACAGGGCCGCTTCCCGAGAGTTTAGCCCCGGCTCCCTTCATGATGCCGCCGAGGGCGAGCTTCCCCAAAGGGCAGAGTCTGAAGCACGCGATGCCAACAGCGATTTCTTGAGCAACTTCCTCGCCACTGACAATTCCACCATCTTGGGCTTTACCGATAGCAGCTAGTCCTGACGTCAGCGCTGAGCTTGCTACCGCACAGCCCCATCCACCCGTAAAGGGGCAGACAAGTCCACCGAGTACAGTCCCGTAGAACATTCCTTGGATCTCACGGAAGTTCTTTGGATAAGGAGTGCTGTTGTTCAGGCCTGGGTGTCCAGTGACTGGATTTCCGGTTATCGGGTGAGAGGCGGGAGCGAGGATGGAGTTGTAGTCCGGTCGGGAGCTGAAGTAGGGGACGTTGAGCCCCCCATCGGCCATAGCCCCTTGGAATATGTGACCGTCCCAGGTTCCTCCCTCCCCATCTGGAAGAGGCTGCTGAATACTAAGACCGCTGGGGTCGGAGGCGTTGATGGGGTCGCCAAAAGCGTAGGTGTACGGGGAGAACCTCGACCCTATCCCCGTCTCTAGGATGGGGTCGGGGGCGGTGAAGACGCCGAGGACGGGGTCCATATCCCTGGCTCCGAGGTGGGTGAGGGCGCTGATGGTGTCGTCGAGTCCGGCGATGTAGCCGTTGACGGCACTGAACCCTGACCCGCTGGCGGCGTTGGAGCCCGTGCCGGAGGTGCTTGCCGCAGCGGTGGTGAAGGCTGCGGTGCCGGTTCCGGTGTTGTTCGCTCCGCGTGCGAGACCTAGCGGGTCGGTGCGGCGGACGAGAGTGACGGCCCCGGTTCCGACAGTGGTGTTGGGCAGGGCCATGGTTTGGGCGGTGTTGATGGTGTCGCCGATGATGAACGCAACTTTGCTCCCCGCGGTGGTTGCTGTGCGTTGGGCGACGACTTTACCGGCGAAGCTGTAGGTCTTGGTCGCTGTCTTTACACCGCCGGGTGTGGAGTGGGCGGTGATGCTGCCCAGGGTGATGGTGGTGCCGGTTCCGTCGGTGATGCCGACGAGGTTCCCTCCGGCGTCGTAGTACCTGGCCCCCGTGCTGCCAGCACCTGTTGTTGGTGCTGGTGGTGTTCCGGTTGTGGCGTTGGGGTTCGGGTTGGCCGGGACTGCACTGGTGCCGGTGGTGGTGTCGACCTTTCCGTCGAGGGTGTAGTTGATGGTTTGTCCTGCACGGTTGGTCATCCGCCCTGCCGTGTCCCAGGTCAAGGACTGCGGGGTGGTGGTGGACCCGGCGACGGAGGTGACGGACTGGACCCTGTGGGGTCCTACGGTTCCTGGTGCGGGGTAAGAGTAGGTTTCGGTGACGGCGAGGTTGCCGTTGGATCCGAAGCGTTTGACCTGTGACCGGTCACCAGCTGCCGTGTAGGTGTACGTCTGGGCGTAGGGCGCGGGACCGCCGAGGCCTGAAACGGTCGTGGCCGTGGAAGACGGTGCGGTACCGCAGGCCGTGGTGGCTGGTGTCCAGACGGCCTTGATCCGGTCAGCGTGGTCGTACGCGTAGCACTGGTTATCCGTCGGTGAAGACGGGCGCACGGTGTAGGCCTGCTGGCGTGAGGTGATACGCCCGGCCGGGTCATAGTCGTAGCTGGTGGTTCCCAAATCCGGGGAAGCGATGCCCAGCTTGCCTGTTGCCTGGGATTTGGCCAGTCGCCCGGTCGCTGAGTCCCAGGTGAAGGTCACATCGATGCTCCCGGTCGTGTTGGCGCCGGAGGAGTAGTTGCTGTCCGTTTGGGTGTATTTCGTCAGCTGGCCCAGGTGGTTGTACATGCCGTTGCCGGCGTACTTGTTGCCGCTGCCGACAATCTCTGTCGGGTTGTCGAAGACGTCGTAACCGTACCCGACGGACTCGGCCGGTAGCCCGGCGATGGCCGGGGTTCCCGCGACATCGGTTTTCCCGGAGAATGTGGTGGTGTTCGTGAAGGTGTAGGAGCCGTTGAAGTTGGTCAGCCCGGCCGGGAGGGTGGTTGTGGTTGTGCCTGGGGTGTAGGCGAGGTCGAAACCGGTGAACGTGGTAGTCACTGGCTGGTCGAAGGCGGCGCCGTTGTTCCTGGTGGAGCTGGAGAGTACACCCTTGGTGTTGGACCCGTCGTAGGTGTTGGTGATCAGGGTCTTCTCGGTGCCGCCGGCGGCGGTGACGGCCTGCTTGGTGACACGGTCCAGGACGTCGTAGGTGTACTTGGTGACCGTGTTCAGCTCGTCGGTCCGGGACGCGACCCTGCCGGCAGCGTCGTAGGTCGTGGTGCTGGTGCCGGTGTCGGGGTCTTCGCTGCTGACCTGGCGACCCGCCGGGTCGTAGGCCCAGGACCACAGGTTAGAACCGTCGCCCATCCCGGTGAGCTGCCCGAACACGTCATACACGTAGGAGCTGACATCAGCGGATCCGGTCGCTGTGGTCCCGTAGTACCTGGTGCGGGTCTGGAGCTTCCCGTCGGTGTTTGTCAGTGTTTTGACCGGTGAGGTCGTAAATCCTGTGTCGTCGGTGACGGTCACGGTGGTGGTGTCGACACCGGTGTAGGTGTACTGGGTTTTGGAGATTTCGTCGGTTTCCCCGGCCATGGCCCGGACAGCCGAAACACGACCACCCGCTTCGTATTCATACAAGGTCGAGGAGGGTACTGCGATGGTCGGGGTGACCAGAGCGCCGTCAGGTTCCGAGTTGACGTAGTAGGCGTTACGTTCCAGGTCTTTTTGCCCGGCGGAGTTGTACGTCGTGTCGGTGACGATCGTGCCCTGGCCCGGGGACTGTGCCTGGGTTTGGCGGACACGGCCCATACCGTCGTAGATGGTGTAGCTATTCGTTGGGTCCTGGTTACCGCTGAGGGTGGTCTTCTTTACCCAGGACGGGCTGGTCGTGGAGATGTTGTAGCTGGTCTCTACTGACGGGTCCTGCGGGTAGCTTGCCTGGGGACGGCGGATGTCCCAGGATGCGATCTCGCGGCCTGACGGGTCGTACTTGGCGCTGGTTTCGTGGCCATTCGGGTCCACGGTCTTCAGGGTGTTTCCGCGGATCACGTCCAAGGTCGTGACCGTGGACCACTGGGCCGCGTTTTTACTCGTGACCGTAGTGGCGGCACCGGTGGCTGGCGCGTACGTGGTGGATGTGACGCGGGCCGTTCCGGTGCTGTTGTCGGTGGACTGGGTGGGGCGGCCCAGGGCGTCGTAGATGGTGGTCGGGCCGGTCTGCCATGCCGTGGCGGTCCCTCCGGACACGGCGGTGGCAGCGTCAACGCGGGTCTTGTCAGCCTTGGTCGGGACGACATACCCGGTCGTGCCCGGAATGGCTGAGGTTGATCCGTCATACAGAGTCCGGGTGGACTTCAACAGGGTCACGCCAGAGGTATTGCACACAGCGGTGTAGGTCGAGGTGACGGCGGGCAGGGACAGGATGTTCAGTGCGGTGTTGTCCGCGTAGCTGGTGGTAGTGCAGCTGTCATCGGTTGAGGGGCCGATCTCGCCTTCGTCGCTGACGGCCACGACCCGGCCGAGGGTGTCGTAGGTGTTGGTGGTTTTTGTCTTGCGCCAGCCGCTGCCTTGGCTGGAGGCGATCTGGGTTTGGGTGAACTCGGTTCCGGTGAAGTAGGCCTTCACCGACCCGAGGGCTGCGGTGGAGGTCGCAGTTGGGTTCCCGGCCATCCAGGGTTTGGTGACGGTTCCGGAAAGGTAGGTGCCGCCGCTGCCTTTGTAGCTGCGCTTTTCCAGGACGTGTCCTGCGAACCAGGGCCAGTCAGGAACCGAGGCCGTCACACCATCGGAGGAGGTGACAGTTATGGAGCGCATGCCGCCGGAGGTGTTGGACGGGGTGCCGTGACCGCCACGGAGGTACGTGGAGATGGTGTAGGGGTTGTTGGCCGCGACGGGGTCGTTGCCCGTGGTGACCTTGACCTGGGACCAGCCGCCGAGCACGGACCAGGTCTTGTGGGAGCCGCCGGTGGAGGTGTCGTATTTGGGGCCGGCGTATTTCCACAGCGGTGTGCCGATGTAGTCGTAGGTGGTTTGCATCGGGGTGCTGCCGTCGTTGCCGGAGCTGGAGTAGGTCGTGACCTTGGCTACCGGGTAGATGTTGAAGTACGACAGGCGTTCTTCCTCGACGATCGGGTCCGTGGGGACCCAATATTGCGGGAAGCAGCGTTTAGTGTTCGTTTCGGGGACGATGTCGGGTTTGCCGTCGGCGCTGCCGCCGGTGATGTCTTCTTTCGTGCATTCGGCCGGCAGGTAGGCCACGTCTGTGTGGCCGCCGGTGCTGTTGTTAATCTTGTCCAGGCGGATGCGGTTCATCGATGACTGTCCGGAGCGGATGTCCTGGACCCGGTTGTACATGCCGTGCCCGTCAAACGTGATGGGCGGGTCGGTCACCCACGAGGTGATGCCCGTGCTGGTGGTGTCCGCGCCTTGGTGGGTTAGCGAAGCAAGCCACAGGGCTGGTCTGGTGCCATCTAGGGGGTTGGGCATGCTGTGTCCGAGGGTCCAGATATCGGCGTTGCCGTAGCTGGAGCCGACCAGGGTTTGGGAGATGACGTTCCAGAGCCGGTAGTGGGTGTAGAAGGTCGGTGCCTGCACGGGGCAGTTCGTCGCGGTGGGGCAGTTGAACTGCTCGTACGGGACGTCGTTGCCGGCAGCACAACTGGTGCCTTGTTCGCAGCGGCCCGTGTAGCCCAGGTTCACAGTCATGGGGGCTTTGGCTGTCAGTTCGCTGCCGGCGCGCATGCCGTAATCGACACGGGTCAGGCGGCTGGCCCGGACGTAGGAGTACGTGGGGCCGGTGCCGGCCTTGGTGTGGTAGTAGTTCGTGTCCTGGGTGTAGTAGAACGCCTGGGAGTTCCCGTGGACATCCACGATGTAGTCCAGATTCCAGGCGTAGGCCTGCTGGCAGAAATCACCGGTGGGGATCAGGTGAGCGCAGGGCTGGTCGCTGTTGGCAGCCCGGACCGGGACATAATCGGTGGAGTTGGTGTACTGCGTCGGGCTGCTCCACCCCGGGAGCCGGTTCACGCCGAAGAAATACTGGGTGCCCTCGGGGTCTGTGATCTTCCAGTAGTCCCCCGAGAAGGTGCCGTTCGTGGCCCCGGTGAGGTACTCGAGACGGCTGCCGTCATCGTTCTGCAGACGGTACTTCAGTTTCGGGTCCGTCGCAGGGTTGGCGTCCTGGACGATGAGCCCGGAGCGGCTGCCGAACGAGATGCTGAACTGCTGACCACCGGGGTTGCCGCACAAATCCCACGTGGGGGTCCCGGCAGGCATCTGGTCCTTACAGGCGCCGAAGTTCTGGCGGATCCTGCCGGCACCGGCCAGAGTCCAGCCGTCACCGACGACGGAGGCCTGGGTGTTCGTGGAACTGGTCAATCCATCCAAGATCGTCGAGTCGTACGCGAGCCCCAGGGCGGGGGTTTTACCGGCCGGGGCGTTCCGGATGGAGAAGGGGTAGTTCCAGGTGAACCCACCGGTCTGCCCGGTGGTCCCCCACGTTCCCGCACCGACACCTGGCAGACCGGTGAAGTTCGAGGTGCCGTTCGAGCTCGTTGGCACCGAATCGGTCATCGGCACCCGACCGGTCTTCTGCCCCACCGTGGCCGCGGTCGGTGTTTCGCCGAGGACGGTGTCAGCGGCAGGCGCGGCCGCGGTGGCCTCAACACCGCTTGGTACGGTTTTGGCCGGTTCTGGTGCGGTCCAGCGTTGGACCGGGATGGGCGTTCCCATGTCCGGGTCGGCCGGCGTGAACGCCGCCTGCGCTGGTGCAGCGTCCGGGACGGTCGTGAACCCTGACCCGGAGACAATCAGCCCCGCTGACAGGGCCGCGGTCAAAAGAATTTTGGCAGGAGCTGCCCAGATGGTGGCTGTTCTCATTTGAGCAGTCCTGTCTTTTCCGTGCCGTCGGCGTTCATGAAAGCGTCTTGCACGCTGTCAAACTGTGCGGTGGTCAGCATGCCCTTGGTCAGCATCGGCCGGTAGATCTTCCCGGTGAATTGCTGGGTGCCGGTCATGCTCTGCCCGATGACAACTTTTTGGGTGGATCCTGCGCTGACGATGTTGTTCTGGGACGCGGCGATCACCCATGTCGTGACCGTGGTTCCGGAGGTGGAGCTGAGCCGGAGCTGGCGGTTGATCTTGTCATACACGGCGGTGACGTACCGCCACCCACCGGCAACGAGCGGGTCGCCCTTGACGATGTGACTGGAACTCGCCCCCGTCCATGCCTGCAGACGTGCGGCCTTGGTCACTTCGTCGATCTCAAGTGCCGCGCCCGGGGTGGATCCGGCGAGCTGGGTGATCAACGACTGGATCGAACCGTTGAAGCCAACAGGGCACACCCAGGCGGACATGCTGAAGTTCTCCGCGGTGTCCACGGCCCGGGACGGGTACTCGGCCTTCGCCCCTGCACCGAGCTGGAGGGCCTTGGCGCTGGTCGTGCCCGTGGCGTCTTCGGTCCCACAGGTTCCCGTCGGCTTGCGCTGCTCACCGGAAGCCTGCGTGGTCACGATGTCCTTCCACACCGCCCCACCGAACAGGTTCAATTGCTCAACGGACCGGACGGGGTCCGGTTCCAGAACTGTAAGCGAGACTGTCTTCGGGTTGCTCTTGCGGTATGTTTCACCACTGACGTTCCCGGCGGCGTCGAACGCCCACACCGACAGGTACGACGTCTTACTGACCGTGCCAATGTTGATCACGACCTTCGGCGTTTCAGGGCACAGGACGATGAATTCCTTCGTCGGCGGAGTTTGACAGGTCACCGTCGCCGGCGGAGTGACCTGCTGCAGCTCACTGACCGCATAGATAAATCCACTGGCCCGCATCTCACGGCCGCTGGTAAAGGAATTCGAGATCTCGAACTGATACGGAACCTTACCCGGCTCGTTGTACAAGTCCGTGTAGTCAGTCACTGCGACGTTGTAGGGCGAGAGGTTGTTGCTCTTTGAGGTCACCACAGGCGGTTGTGGGGCTGTCGTGTCCACGCTGAAGGCGAAGCTCATCAGCGGTGAGATACCACCCCAGATGTCCAGTGCCCTGGCCTCAAAGATATAGTCGCCCTCCGCCAGCGCCGGAGTGCTTCCCCAATCAATCGAGACCGACTTCCACGTCGGGGACGTGTTGTAAACGGCGCCGGTGAAGACGTTCGCACCACCAGCGGCCGGACGGACACTGAAATCAACTTCGATGTTGCCGCCGTCGGCGTCCGGGTCGCCGGCGAACACGGACAGTTTGGGCTTGTTGATACGGGTAACGTACTTCGAATCCCATGGAACGTCCGTCCAGCGGCCGGACTGGACCGAGTCAATCGCCGGGCCGTACGGGTTGCGGTTGTAGTCCACATCAAGGGTGCCGACGTTCGAGAACCGCTTCCAGCCCAGACCGCTGCTGTCGAGTTCGTTGTCAGCGGCGAGCATGATCGTCCACTTGGTCGAGTTCAACAAAATGTTCTTGCCCGCCATCAAATCAAAACCGACCGTCCCGGCAGGACACGCAGAGCTGTAACCTTTCGCGACCGAAGCGATATCGGTGCGCATCGTCAACGACGGCTGATTGTTCCACGTCGTACTCGGGCTCACGTTCCCGGTAATCCACGACGCCACACCAGTCGGCGTGCACGACGAAGACCACGTCTCCAACGCACTCAGCCTGGCCGTGATGATCGCCGCCGACGTATCAAACGGTTTGCCCTCGAACTGGTAGTACGTCCGGGCCAGGTGCTGGACGCCATCCGGGGCCCAATACGCCGGCAAATATCCGACGTTGACCGTCGAGTCAGTGAACTGGCCATTCCAGTACGAAGTATTCGGGTACGCCGTATCAACGAACACGTACGAGGTACGGTCCTGATGCCACAAAGGATCAATATAAAGCGGGTACTGCAACCCAGGGGTGTCAAGGATCTCCGACATCCCGAACACCTGGGTCTGCTTATCCCCGTCCTGGCCAAGGCTCAACGTAAACGGCCTGGTCAGCCCGGTAGTCCCGGGATCCGTGGCAGAAGCGCCCTGCTGGGACGAATCCCACCACTGACCACCCGTGGTCCGGAGCTCAACCTGGCCCGTGTCATCACCCGTGGCTGTCAAAGTCCCTTCCGCTGACTGGCCAAGCTGGGCGTTATCAGCATCCAGGAACAGGCGCATCTGAACCACCCGGGGATCCCGGGCCGCCTCGGCGGACTCGATCTTCAACACCTGCGAAACGCCGGTCTGGTGCGCGATCTGGACCAGATCAACACCGGGCAGCACCTGACGGTACGTGGCGGTATCGCCCTCAAGCACAGGCTCAGGCAAAGTACCGAACGGCCAGGACTGCGTGATCGAGTGACCCTTCTGGTCATCAATAGTCGCCATGGTGCTCGACCCGCCAGCACCGATCGTTACATCAACAGGTACCTGCTCCGGTTTGATCACGGTCTTGCCGTCCTCAACGGTCCTGACCAGATCAGTGGAAATATCCACCCATCCCCCGCTGGTTTCCATCCGCACCGGCAACGTCGAAATAGAACGAGTGAACGTTCCGTTCGGGTTAGCGACCGTCAGATCCGTCGGGGTCGTCGCGGAATCAACAACCACCTTCTCCCCCGACGCTTTTGCCTCCGCCTGCGCAGCTGCCTCGGACCCGGGCTCCGCGACGGCGCCACCCGGACTCGGTTCAACCGTGGGTGCTGTCTCGGCCGGTTGAACGCCAGGGCCCGCAACAGCAGCAGGCACAGCAAGACCGGCAAGGAACAACGAAACCGTCAGCGCAGGGATGCAAGCACGACGAAGGAAGGCAGCAGAAGAAGCCACAGCATCACTTTCTGGAGCAAAAGTCACTCGACAGAGGGATGCGTCAGTTGCCGTCAGGAACCCCCAAATTCGACTAGCGAAAGGAGACTAACCCGGACTTAAGGTTTTTGCCAAGAAAAATCCAGTCAACACACAGAAACATGTGAGATGTGACGAAGAACCCACTCAACAACTCCGCGAAACGACTACCAAACCAAAGCATCCGAGAACGGACTGATCCCCGAGAGCACTGCAGAAGAGAGCTGAGAGTGAACCGGGTGACGACCGGCTTACGGGCGGCGCGCCCGGCCTTGGAGCCGGGGTGTGTGAGCGGACGTGGGAGCGATTGACCGATACTTGGTTACATGTATACTTGTTTTCAAGTTATCAAGTAGCTAGGTATGGAGGAGTCAGCGTGCTGCAAATCAAATTGGGCCAGAAACAGGACGTACAGAACGACCCCCTGGGTCGTAGTTGGGTGGGGTCCGAGCCGAACATGAGCGAGCGTGACGCTTGGGAAGCCGGCCGTGGATGTTGGGTAATGAAGGCCAGTAGAGCCATCGAGGAGGACCAGGTGCGCATCGTGGATTCAGCTGGCACCATTCTTGCCGTGGCAACCATGCGGGGTCTGATCAAGCACGGTAATCGCTTGGAAGTAGTGGGTGACTTGTTGGAAGGAGATCCACGGGTTGGAACGCAGGTCGAGCTGAGCAAGTCCCAAAACCCTATCTCGTACCACCAAAGCTGATCGCAACAGGCGAAGTGACAAGGGGCCGGACAACGCATTTCGGCCATGTCGCGCCCACTTAGATACCATCCCCGCGGGGATAATGGCCTCCAACCAAAAAAGAAGATCTGGGGAACATGAGCGTTCGAAAAGTAGTGCTATCAGCTATCACCCTGCTTACCATTTCCGCTCTTACCGCATGTGGGGGCGCGTCGGCCACTCCGCAGAGCACATTTGACGCAGCCGGAAAACTTGAGGACTACAGCCTTAAGGGATCAACATGCACGTCGCAGAACGCCAATGTCCTTAAGACTGGTGATCAAGTTAAGATCCAAGCCAATGGCACCACGGTGGCCATGGGCGAAGTCGGTCCAGGCAAGCTGGAGGACCGCAGTCCGAATAACGGCTATATCTGCGTTTTTGACTTCAAAGTCTCGGGCGTGCCAACTGGACAAGGGTTTTACAAGGTGGTCGTCGAGGGGCAGGGCACTAAGGAAGTTTCCGAAGTCGAGCTGAAGTCTGGGACCTTCACCGTAAACACGACGAAGCTTGAGGATCAACCCAAATAGTCAGCTCGTTCGCGTCAGGTACGGATCCTTGAGCGCGCACCGTCCGCTCAAGGATCCCCTTACGGACGCCCATGCAGCCGACTTCGGACATCTGTGCAGCCGACTTCGAAAACTGACACTCGCCCACTTCCTTGGTAGTGGGACAGTTCAGGCTGGGACACTCCCCGTATTGCTTCGAGGGTATTCGGTGGCGCTTAGCCGCAATAATCAGCCCGTGGGGTTCGATGATGCTTCAGGTTGGACGGGAACCGAGCCTTCACCGTTGCTGATAACGAATTCACCCACGACTGTTTTCCCGTCGGAATCGTAGACCGGGATCTTGAATGTCTTGCCCTTTCGTGACTCCTGCCAGGCGAGGGCTTCTTCCCTGGTTTTGAAGGTGAGTGCCACAGCCTGACCCGTAGCGTCCTCAAGCTCGTCCTTATTGACATATCCCCGGACACCATTCGTGTCCACCACGAGAACCATCTCAGGCAGTCCTTTGTCGTTCTGTGCACCATACGTTTTGCCGGCGTCGTTCGTGGCCCAGCCCGTGGACTGCTCATTCACAAAGGTCCATGTCAGTTCCCACTTGCTCTGCGCTTGTGTGGCGATTGTGGTGCTGTCCTTCCCCGGTTCGAGCGGGATCTGAAATTTCGTCACGCCCCAGCGGCTATCGACGTCCGTGGCTTTGCAGCTGCTCGTCGCGCCAGACTCGTACGCCCAGGATCCTGTTGTCAGGCATGTCAGCTTCATCTGGATGGCTGTCGCGTCCGGTGGAGCCTCTCCGAATTCAACGGTGGCTGTCCCCGTATAGGTTTTCGTGGTCGGCGTTCCCAGTGGGGTGATCTGCGGAGCGCCTGGGATGGTGATCAGGCCAGATGCCGCGGCCCCTACCCCTCCGAGAAGGCCGGCGCCCACGAAGGCGCACACACCGATCCAACGATGAGCAGCCCTGCGACGCCGTGCAGTCGTTGCTTGGTCGACTCTGGCCACCAGTTCCTGGCGAAGTGCCATGCTGAATTCTTGACCGGCTTTGAGGTGGTTCATGATCGTTCTCCTTCCATGGCGAGCTGTCCGGGACCCCGTTGCTGCTGTTTCAAGGCACTTTTCATCAGCATGCGGGCACGATGCATTCGGCTTTTCGCGGCGGAAGGCGTGAGTTTCAGGAGCCCAGCAGCAGCCGCGACCGTGTAACCCTCAAACGCCACCAAACTGAAGAGTTGAAGATCCGTGGTGCCCAGGCATTTCAGGGCATCAATCACGTTCTTGTCCAAGGCTGACTGCAGGTAGGCCAGCTCGCCACTATCGATGCTGGCCTCCTCCTGCCGCGGCAGGGAATCGAGCATCTTGCGGTATCTGCGTGAAGCCCTCTGGGTATTTCTGGCGACGTTTGTTGTGGTGGCCAACAACCAAGGAAGGATGGACTGTTCCACCAGAATCACCTTCTGCCTAAGCCTCCACAATTCCAGAAAGGCCGTCGCCATGACGTCTTCAGAGGCGCTCCGGTCACCACAGATGCGATAGGCGTGGCGGAAGACCCTGTCGCGGTGACGATCGAACAGCATTCCGAATGCACGCCCGTCTCCTCCAAGGCTCCGAGTCCACAAGCCTTCGTCTCGAGTCTCAACATCCCCCATACTCTGTATTGTCCGCGACAGCCCAAAAGGGTTCGCGGTAATCAAAAGAAGTCCAATCACGAGCTTCTACAACCCACGCGCCTAATGCGGCTACAGGTTGTTGGACTTCCACAACGTCCCAGTGGTCGTCCGCTTCCTTGGAAGTGGAACACACCACGTCGGGACACTCCCCATACCCGGATCCGCGCACCTTTGAAGAAATTTTTGTACCGGATCTAATACCAAAACTCGGGAGAAAGAGGACCGTCACAGGAGAAGCTTCCGGTACGGTGCACGCATGGAAATCGGATACGCCCGGGTCTCCACGGCCAAACAGGACCTGAGCCGGCAGCTCGATGCCCTGGCATCCGTCGGCATCACCAAAGTTTTCGCGGATAAAAGGTCCGGAGCCACCAGAGACCGGCCAGGGCTTCACGCTGCGCTCGAGCACGCCAGGGACGGGGATGTGATCGTCGTCCACACCCTGGATCGGCTCGGCCGCACCGTCAGGGACACCCTAAACCTGATGCACGAGCTCAAAGAGCGTGGTGTCGGCGTCCGGACCCTAGCCGATCCCCTGCGGATCGACACCTCCAATCCTGACAGCCCCATGGCGCAGCTTGCCGTTGTCATGCTGGCGCTTTTCGCCGAGATGGAACGCACCTACGCGGCCGAACGGGCAGCCCACGCCCGCGCCGTGGCCACAGCCAACGGCCGCCGAACCGGCCGACCTTCCGTGGTGGACGCCGCCAAGCTCGAATACGCCCTCATGCTGCGCGAGAAGGGTGCGACTATGCGCGAGATCGTCACCAAGACCGGCCTTGCCCGAACCACCCTGTACCGGCACCTGCCGCCCCGCTCCCCCGCTCACAACGCGGGCTCGTGAAATCCGGCCGGCAAGGCCTGGTGCTTCATGCCGGGCACGACGTCGTGGGGCCGATAGGCTTAAGTCATCAGGCAACAGCCTGCTGTGCCGTTAACGAACATTGGACCCGACTGCCATCGGATCCATGTTCTGAGCGGTGCGCTCATTGGTGCGGTAAGAGGGCCTTAGAACCTCGAACATCACACTTTGAGTCTATGGCCCTACGCACGTAGGGCGCAACGCTGTTGTGCCCACAAACACGTGCGTGCCGTGCCCTGTTCCTCCGGGAGGAGGTGCCGGCATGGAATCCAAACGGAAACGTGAAGAACCATGGGGCGCCTGGAACCTGGTGGTCAACATCATCCGGCTAGCCGTTGATGTTATCCGCCTGTTCTGGCACAACATCCCCTAGTGGGAGCGGAGGCCGCCAGCCTGTCTGGCGGCCTCCGTCAGGAAGTGCCTGCTTGCACATCAACTTCCCGTGCTTCTCGGACCTCATGTGGCTGAAACTTTTATTTCTGTCCAGACGTATTTATTGAGGCCAACTTCTCTCGGATCGCCTCATCAAGGAAATCCGTGATCGTGACGCCGCTCTCGGCGAGATAGGCATCCAGGTCATCACGAAGGTTTATCTCGATCTTCGATGAGAAGGGTTCCATACGCCGTTTCCCACGAGGCCTTCCTGGACCCGGTCGCCGGAGACCCGATACGGAGGCTTCTGGCGACGATGCCGCTATCGATTCTGGCTTGTGAGCCAATGACTGTTGGTCGTTACTCTGTGAGTCAGCGGGCTTCGCCGTCGTCAGCACATCGACCACGTCGGCTGCAGGGGCTTTACGGATTACGGATTTACGTTCGAGTGCCATCTCAGTTGACCCCGTCCAGGTATCGCGCGTGAGCAACGAACTTCTCTGTCATAATCGCCGCTCCCCTTCCCGGCATCTTCGCTAGGGGCGATTTCATGCTCACCGAGTCCTGCATTGCCGTCCGCAAGGGCAAATGCGGTTCGCGAACCTCAGAACCATATGCTCCCTGGAGTTCCCCGATCTGGTAGGCATGCTCAGAGGTCAGCGGTGAGCTCGTCTTGTTAATGATGATGCCCAAGAAATCCAGCGCCGGATTCAAGTGCGGCAGTGATTTGACCTTCTTGACCGTCTCCAGAAACTCCGTCACTCCCTTTACGGAAAAGGCAGCCGGTTCGGTCACTGCCAGCACTCGATCCGCCCATATCAAACCGTTGAGTGTTAGTCTGCCCAAAGCTGGCGGTAGATCAATTAACACGTGGTCATACTCTTCGAGCTCCGCCGCGCCATAAGCGGCAGTCTTAAGGCGCATTTCCGGAGTCATGAGCGCCTCGGATTCCAAACGTGCCAAGGCCTCCGAGCTTGGAATCAGGTCGATCCCCGACCAGCTTGTTTCGGTGATTGCCTGCCCGAGAGTGCCGGCCTCACCCCCGTAGAGAACGTCAAAGACATCGAACTCCCCCGCTCCCTCCAAGGCCTCGGACACATTGGCTTGAGGGTCGAGATCGATGACGAGGACCCGCCTGCCAATAAGCTTCAAACCGGTGGCAAGACCGAGCGTGACGGAGGTTTTACCAACTCCGCCCTTGCGGTTTCCGATTGCTGTTACCTTCACGCCGACACCCTTCTGGTCTTATTGACACTCTTTCCTTCCCTCAATCTATCAACCAATCATTACGTATGTCCATACGACCATCTATCCATCAATATTTCTGTCATGACGTAAATATTGATGGATAGATGGTCGGTCGTCATTTATTTCTTTCTGTCAAGACAGAAAGATGGATGGTGCGAACTGCCTGGGCGGCCAGTGGCCCACTCGGGCAGGGGGAGTGGCATGTGGGAGCACGACGGAAACCATACGTCCGTCTGTCCATCCACCTATCCACCAATCCACCAATACGTCAATCTATGTATCTTTCCATCAATATTTCTGTCATGACAGAAATATTGATGGAAAGCAAGTATGTACGGAGGACTGCGGTTATGGCGGCCGTGGCCATGGGCGAGCCCCCTCCATGACATCCAGCGCTTCTTTTACCTCCAGCATTTTCTAAAGCACCCCGACCGCGGCGCGGTCTCTAGGACCCATCCGGCCCCTGGACGTGATTTATGTCCCCAAGATTCAAGAGCTTAACGATGCCAATTGATATTTATTTCTGTCATTATAAAATTTGGCCGACTTTTTAGGTGCTCCATCAACCTAAGATGAACCTGTCAAGAATTCCTGACAGAGAGCAACGATGATGATTTGGGACTTGGGAGACGGTGTCCACGTCGGCCGTCTAGGAGTCGTTCTGGCGGATGGCAGACTCGGAGAACGGTACGAACCCGGCGGCGTCGTCGTCGAAGGGGTAACCGGCCACCACCACCGACATCCTGAGCGGCCGGGCTTTGAAATCGTCCCAGAGGATTCAACTGTTGGATGGCAGGCCTCCTGCGAATGCGGTTGGGCGGGCGACCCGTGGAATCGGGCTGGATGCCACTTCCGGATAGTGGGGACGACACGTGAAGCTAGAGCACTCTTGGGGTCTCCTGCTATCCCGCCGATCGCACTAGAGCATTCGGCACTAGGAGAGTGGCGTCGGCATGCTTTAACCTGGGCGGTTCAGATGGCCGCCCACAGTCTACGTCGAGCCTCCGTGCGATTAGATCAAGTCGTCGCGGAAGCACGTACTGCCGGTGCAACTTGGGCAGACATTGGTCGCGAAACCGGTATGACAAGGCAAGCCGCTCATGAAAGATGGGCGAGCAAGTAACTAGATTCCGAAAAATCCCTCGGCTCAAGGATTTCGCCGTGCGGGGAAGACCCGCGCCGGGACTCAGGCAGCGTGCCAAAGGTGGAGGTTCTCGTCTGGTGGGGCCCAGTGTTCGTCGCGTTCGGCATCGTAGAGGTCGGTTTCATTGATGTGGGTGTCGCGGAAGCGGTCGAGGTGGGCGTGCCATTTGGCGCGTTCACGGCGGTTTCGGGCGATGTGTTCGAGGTAGTCATCCAGGACGCCGACTCGGGCGGCGAGCATGCGCAGGTTGGCGGTGGTGGTCTTCCACACGCCGTTCAGGCGTTGGATCATGCCCAGGGTTTCCAATTCGGCCAGGGCATTTGAGCAGGCGTTACGGCTAACCCCGGTGGTGCGGACTAGATCCGCGGTGGTGGGGGAGTGCCGACAGCGTTCGATCGCCTCGTACACCAGGGCAGTAGCGTCCCCCAGAGCCCTGAAGACGGGCCTGATTCCGTGGATTTTGCCTTTGCGCCAGGTCAGTTCGCGGGCCAGCTGCTGGTACTGCTCGGGGAGCTGGATCAGGTACACATCGGCGGCTTTGTAGTGGGCGTCAGCGATCTTGGTAAGGATCCCATCTGAGGCTCCGGCGAGGATGGGCAGGAGCCGGGCGATGGTGACATGGTGTTTGCCCATAGCGGCGGCCAAGGTGCGGCAGCCGACGTCGAGGATATCTGTTTCCTTAGCCCGCATGTACCCCAGTAGTCCACGGATGAGCAGCCGGAGACTAAGGCCTTGCCGGCCTTTGGATTGAAGTCTGTGGTCCAGGACCGCGTAAAGGATGTTTTCCAGGTCGTTCACGAGCTGGTGCACTGCAGCAGTGCTGGGTTCTTCCCGCCCCCCCGTGATTAAAGTCCGGCTTGTGTTGTTAATAAGTACACTCTTTTCCCCGTGTTTCCGGGGGAGTGGTTTCTGCGAAGCCGGGTTGGCGGCGGTGAAGGCTTGGGCTTTGGCCCACTCGAACGGCAGCAGCCGTCCCTGCCGTTCCGGGGATCCGTATAGGGCTGCCAGACCGGGGAACTGGCCGCCAAGTTCGCCCTCGACCTGGGTCAGGGACCAGCCGCAGGCGCTGAAGTGATTCAGGACCGCCATGCGGGCCTCTGACGGGCTCTTGTACCGGGCCGTGTCATACAACCCCGTCCGGGCCACATGCCGCAGCGGAGCCTCACTACCCGAACCCAGGGGAAGTGCCGGCAGGGTGCCGGTGCGCTGCGCAGCAACCGTCTTGGCGGTACGGGCCTTCAGGGCGCGCTTGCGGGCCAGCTCCGGCGCCAACGCAGCCCGCAACTCAACCACCGCGGCCGCCGGGTTGCGGCGGCGCAGAATGTCATACGCCGCCGATAGGGGAGTGATCAGGGTTTGGTGGCCACCAGACTTATGCACCGAACCTGGCACACGGATACACCCGTCTGTGACGTTCTGATGAGGACTCGGGTCCAGGCTCGACGCGGTCAGAGCCAGCGCCTCGACAAGTTCCCTGGCCTCGGCCGCGTCCAAACGATCCTGCAGCGGGACATAGAGGTGCCGGCCACCGCTGGGGGAGAAGTCCTCCACAAACGTGACGCCGCAGGCGGACAACAACCGCCCCGTCCGGGCCGCGTCCGCGTCGACAACACCCTTCAGGGCCTTGGATGTATCAAAGTCCAGGCACAGGGTGGCGACACTGCCATCGACCCCGTGCACAGCAACTGCTGCAGGCCGTTCCGGCAGCGACCGTGTGATCTTCGGCGCATTCGTTGGCCGGGGGTATTGAAACTTCTGGCCAATCCAACGCCCCAAACGGTACGACGGAGCGCCAGCAATCAACGGAGCAAGGCTCCAAGCATGCTCGGGTGTGATTGATGACGCGCCGACACTCGCGCGTGTATGCGTTGACGCCAAAACGGCATCCGGTACCATGGAGGCAATACTCCTTATCGTGGATGAGGATGTAACAAAGGGAGCGTCCTCGTAAGAGGAAGCTTCGAATAGTTCGGATCTGGTCCCGCCAAGAACGTGATCTGAACTGAATACTTATTGAAGGCCCGCCTAGTGCGGGCCTTCAGACTTTAACTTGCTTGCGCGATAGGCAGAGCCTCCGGCAACTGGTTCCGATCGAACCAGACGGGGATACCGTCTTGTGCAAGTTCGGTGCGTAGGTGTTTGAGGATGACTTCCATGGCCTCGCTCTGGGACAGCCCCAGTTGCTCGGCAAGATCGACAACTAGCTTCTTGTCTGTTTTAGGGACAGTCGTCACCAACTGAACGTTGCCAATTCCTGTCCCGCGCTTTCTGCGAACGGGAGATGTAGTCATGGTCGTAAAACTAGCGTTAACGCTAGGCATTAAGTGGGAAGCCTTAATGGGCGTGTCGTGCCGGGTATGGGTGGCCCCTTCGCTGGCCCAAGAGCCAGGGCATGAGGGACGTGAAGCTGCCTCTCTCATGGTGACCGCTCCTTTCTGAGGATGAGTAGTCCACCTACGTGCCTGGAACCTAAGACGCAGAGGTGGCGTCCACGGCGCCAGGATCGCTTCAACACCTGCTAAGGTCCCTCTGTCTGCGAGGTGGCACGTATCATCCCGTCGAGTTTATTGGGGCGGCCTTCCGCTCGATCTATCAGAGCTCCCACGTACTCGCCGAAAGACATGTCGTATCGCTGAGTCGCCTTCCAAGCGTTGTAGTGCTGGTGAGGGAGTACAAGGCAGTTCATTGGCGCCTTCTTTCCGATTAGCTTGGGCGGGTGGTACTCCTCCATGTGAATCTCCCTGAGTCCGATTTAAGAGAGAACTGTAGCCATACAGGTCCTGTCGTGGCCGCGCACCTGCAGCATCTCCTTGAGGCCAATTGGGTGACATCCTACCTACATGCTTCGCACATGCACAACTCATTGCCTGCACTCGCCGCGCAGTTTCAGGTAAAATTCTGAGTCAGCTGTCCGCCTGCTCTTTCCGGCGGTCTATACAGGTAGCCGATCTTGGCTGAAGGAGCTATAACGATGGCAGATGGGGGCCGCAGCGTGTTTCTTACGCAGCAGCAGAAGAAGGAGCGGCTGGCGGATCGCATGGCGATCCTCGTGGATATTTGGGAGGCCGACCACAACTCCGCGCTCACCTACGCTCACGTCGAGGACGCCCTTTCTGCCCAAGGAATTCATCTGTCGAGGACCCGCTGGTCTTACCTGATCAACGGCAACGGCAGCCTAGTGACAGATCAAGACCTCCTAAAGGCGATCGCAGAATTCGTCTTCGCAGTACCTGGTACTTACCTATGTGACCTCAACAGCGAGACTCCGCCTGAGGTGGAGGCCCGGAGGGACTTCCTCGTCCAGATGCGCAAGCTCAAGGTAAGGAATTTCGCTGCCCGGAACTTGGGAGAGATGTCACCTGAAACGCTCAGGACGATCACTGAAATCATTGATGCTTCGATGAAGGGTGAAAAGTGAATGGCCCTCCCACTCGTTCAGGATAAAGTGCGGGAATTATGCGGAGACGGTACTGCATCTCTGACGGAAGTCGTTGAGCGTCTAGCGGAGATCCGCGAGAAGCCGATTGAGCTAGTTGAGCAGGACTGGGACTGGGGAACGCTGACAGCTTTTAAGTTGGATGCTGAAGATCGCATCAAGATCTTTTTCCCGCCGCAAAAATCGACGCAGTACAAGCTTCACTGCATCTATCACGAACTCGGACACATCTTTCTGGAGAGTCTCCAGATTCCAGTTTCCGGGCCCACGTTCTCCAAGGAGATGCTAAAGGAAGCCGCCGGAGCGATAAGCATGAGCTGCCGTACTGTTCCGAACCACCCTGTCGAACGGTGGGTGGAGGATTTTGCTTTTGAGATGTCGAAAAAGACTCGTTCACGCAGCTCGGGTCCCGATCCTTTCCTCTGATAGACCATGAAACTGCTGCTCTTTGCGCTGCTTAGCGCCTTATGCCTGCTTCGGGTCCCTTCCGTGCTCAAGGTGACGGAATCACGGGCATCGTGGGTGGCATCGGTCTTCGGACTCGCTGCGCTTTACGTCCTGGGAACGGTAACACCCCTGGATGTGATTGATAGCTACCTCGGTGGCATCAACGTGACAAACCTGCTCCAAGCCATCTTCGCGCTACTGGCAATCTTCTTCTTCAACGACAGCGTGCGGCGCCTGGCTAACGTACCCATTGTCAGATGGACCTACTACGCTCCGCTGCTAAGCATTCCGATAATGATTCTTAGCTTCGCTCTCGTTGAGAATAAAGGTCCAACGGCCGCGGACTTCATCGACACCCGCATGGACCAACTCGCAACTGCCGTTTACAGCGGCACGTACATGGTTGCATTGTTGTTCACCGTGCTCAGAATCATCTATATGCTTCGCCATAAGGCGAAGAGCCTGTACGCAACATTCTCGGCCGGCCTGCTCGTGGTTGCTGCAGCCGTCTCATGCCATATCACCTACGTGGTGTTGTTCCATTTCTCTCCATGGCATGCCTGGGCCCGAGCGGTCGGTTCCTGGTTCGACCGCCTTTTTTATGTGGGGCTTTCGGTGACGGCCGCGGGTTGGCTAGTCCTTTTCCTGTCAAAGCAGATACCGAGGCTACGCCTCTGGATGGCCGATGCTTTCTGGCTCACCGCGTTGAGGATGCGGGTTCATGCAGATCCATCACGGGTCCGCCCAGCGTGGGATCTCTTCAATGAAACGCTCGAAAACGGCGTCTACAAAAGCCTCATAGTCCTACACAACTACGAACGCGGAAACCTGATGACGTTCCCGGAATCCACCCAACGCAGGATCAGCCAAATAGAAGCCAAGCTAGACGTGCGAGTCTAGCCAGACCCAGCGACCGTCTTCCTCACCCAGCTCGTCAGCTCGTGAGTGAAGACAAGGGGCGATGTATTCCACTCCTGAGTGTGGTGGGACTCGGGCATTGCGATCAGTGTGACCGTTTCAGGATTGGCGCGTTGGAATGCCAGCGAGATCTCCCAGGGAACCTCTTGGTCTTTGATGGAGTGCAAGACCAAAGTTGGGACCACCACCCTGTTTGGTACATCGACCCATTCAAGCGCGGTGAAGTTGATCGCTTCGCCTAGACCGAGCATCTTTGCGAAGGTGGGAGCCTGCAGCAGGCGCATGACAAAGCCCGCTCCAATCGCCGGGACGCCTGCCCGCGCTGCTCCAGCTGTGATGGTTTTGCGCCAGCTCGTCACAGGCCCAACCAGGACAATTCCAACGATGCGATCCCGATGGACGCTGCGCTCCGCGGCGAGCAAGGCAATAGTCCCACCCATTGACCAGCCTGATAGGACGATTCTTTGCGCCCCATGAGCCACGGCGTAGGTCATAGCGCTTTCCACGTCGAGCCATTCGGTTTGTCCCAAGTGACTCGACGCCGCCTGTTGTGGGCTCACCTCCGTGTCGCTCCGGAATGAAGGAACCAAAGACGTAAAGCCTAGGCTCTTGAAAGCGTGGACGTCTCGAAACATTATCGATCGGTCGGTCCAGCTGCCGTGGATATGGATCACCCACACGTCCTTGTTCTCAGCTTCGAACAGCCACGCGGGAGCAAAGCCGTAGCTGGTGGGGACTGTCACCTCTTCATAGGGTCCGCCGACGGCGGAAGGTTCGAAAAAAACGTCGGGGGTCCAATCGACCACTGGCCCCAGACTTGCCGGGCCAGATCCTGAAGGGGAGAGCCGCCGCTCCACATACTCTTGATCCTCATCAATCAGCATGACCTCGCCAACACGTAAATACTTCCCAGTTGCCAGGTCGAAAACCCCAAAGTCCCCCGAGGCTCTGGTGTAGTCGTCCAAGTCGATGCGGAGTAGCCCGCTATGCGTCAGTTCAGCTTGACGGTAATCCTTCGGGCCGCGTTTGACGATCTTGCGGGCCATGACAACAGCGAATCCAGAGAGTGCGGCCGCCGGCATAAGGACCGTCAGCCATGCCGCAGCGCGTCTTCTCATCATCATTAGGGCTAACTCCTTCAGCACCGTTCCGAGGAAGTAACGGAGCCCGTTCATACTAACGCCCTGCAAACTAGTGCTACATGCACAAGGCATGCTTGCTACAAGCATTGAACATGTTCACTGCATGCGTGTATGGTTTTTACTGTCCAGCCGTGGCCTTTCTGGCTGTGGCGGACCAAAGGCAGAGCTGCTCAGCGCAGGAAGCAAGTACTCCGAGCTGAAAGGGCAGGTCGTTGCTAGGAAGGGGGAGCCATGTCGGCTGTTGACGTGGCCGATGTGATCGGTGAACGGCCGCTCGCGAAGCAGCAGCCGCATCTGATGCGACAATTCCCTGCTCTTCCAGATCGGGGAGGCACTAGAAGTGGAAACAATGCCCATTGGGGAGGGACAGGTTTGAAGAACAGGCTGTCGTCCGTTACTCAACCTCTGAATGCGTCGCTGTGTGGCCGCGCAGGGGCGCATCAGTGACCGCCCGGAAAGTGATCAGCGGTGCCTCGGTTGTCGGGCTGCTGCTGACGGTTGGGCTGGTCACTGTGGTCCTGGATGACAGTGACCCGGCCCAGGCAGCATCCTCTTGCGCCGCGCCCGCAGGCGTGGCCACCGGCCCGGCTCCTGCTGGGGGAGTGGGCGGGTTTGATGCCGGGCAGTTGAAGAACGCCCAGGCGATCATGAACGCGGCCAAGTCATTGAAGCTCCCGGTCGCCGCGCAGTTGATCGGGGTCCAGGCCGCGATTGGGGAGTCCACGCTCCGCGTCATTGACTACGGTGACGGGGCCGGGCCGGACTCCCGCGGTTTGTTCCAGCAGCGGGCCAACGGGTCCTGGGGTTCGTACGCGGACCGGATGGACCCGACCATTTCGGCGACGAACTTCTTTAAGGCACTTCAGAGGGTGGAGGGTTGGGAGACTCTCGAGCCGACGATTGCGATCCACCGGACGCAGCGGAACGCGGACCCGAACCACTATACGAAGTTCCGTTCCCAGGCCACGGAGGTCTTCAAAGCCTTGGGCGGGGAGTCCGGCGCGGCAGTGGACCCGTCTGGGGTGTGCCCGGCTGAGGGCAACCAGGTGGTCGGCGAGTTGGCGGGTAAGTGGGTCAAGCCCATGGCTGGGGCGATCAACAGCAGCGGTTACGGTCCTCGCCCTGCACCGCCTGGCACGGCAGGGGGAGTGCTGGCTAACTTCCACTACGGCATTGACTTCGTTCATCCCGGAGGGCCGGGAACGATCGTGGCGCTGACGGATCTGAAGATCGTCAAGGTCCGCGACCTCGATGGCCTGTTCGGCACTGGCGTGACCGGGCAGACGGTGGACGGGAAACTCACGATCGGCATGTATCACATGGAGGCCGGGTCGGTGAAGGTCAAAGAAGGTGACACCGTGGCCGCCGGAACACCGCTGGGCACCGAAGGCGCGACGGGCAACGTCACCGGCCGCCACCTTCACATGGAGTTCTTCGCCGGTGCTTTGCCTAACCCCATGGTTCCGATCAATCCCACCATCGACCCGACTCCGATCATGAAAGAGAAAGGCATTCTCTGATGCGCCAGCACCTTGCACTGACCGTCGCACTTGCCGCCGCGCTCTCCGTGAGTGCCTGCGCCGGTACCGCGGGCACCGACCCGGCAACCGACCCCACCCCCTCACTCAACACCGGCCAGGAGAGCAACCCTGCCGAGGCCGGCCACGGCCACGGGACCGACGAACACTACGGAATCCCCGAGGTGACGTGGGACGCCGCCGCCGAGAACTCGGTCAAGGACACCGCAGCCAAGGCCATGGGCCTGTTCGCACGTCCCGACGTTCCCGAATCTACCTGGTTCGCTGACTTGGCCCCACACCTGGCACCTGAGTACGCGGAGGATGCGAAGTACATCGACCCTGCCCGGGTGCCGATCAGGAAGGTCACGGACGGGCCAGCGATCAGCAGGGACGCCGGAAATCCGATGACCGTTACTGCGACGTTCGCTACCGATGCGGGCCGCTGGGGGATGCTCCTGCACCGTTCCGGGCAGCAGCAGCCGTGGCTGGTCACCGCCATATCCCCGCAAGAGCCGACCTCATGAACCCAAGGACAGAACCGGAAACGAGCGAGAGGAATCATCCGATGAGTACGAACTGGCAAGGGAGCGAACGGAAGAGCCGCGCACCCATCAGCCTCACCGACATCGAGCCCGAAACGCCCACCATGGATCCGGCCACGATCATTCACGCCGTACCGGATGTCGAACCGGCCACGGCCGAAGCGAAGCCCGACGCAGATCACCGGGAGGCTCCGTTGGTCAGCGGCCGGCGCAGCGCGGTCGTGCTGCGTAAGGAGAACGTGAACGACCAGTTGCCGCCGGCCACGGGTTGGCAGGCGTTCCTGCGGGCGGTCAGTTTCGGTCTGATCAGCCCACGGGTGGGTGCTGCCGAGCTGGCCCGCCGGGCGGACTTGTCCGCGATCCAGCGCCTCTACTCCCGTCCGATGCAGATCACGGTCGTCCAGCCCCTCGGTGGAGTGGGTAAGACGATGTGCAGCGTCGGTATTGGCTCTACCTTCGGGATCCACTCCGGGCAGCAGACCCTGGTGTGGGACAACAACGAAATGATGGGCACCGCCGGGGTCCGGACCAACTCGAACGACTCCACCCGGACCGTGTGGGATCTGCTGAACGTCCTGGAGTCCTTCGAAACGGTCACCGCCCGCAAGGGAGAGCTGTCCTACTACACCCGCCATCAGGGCAACAACCAGTTCTCCGTCCTGGTCGCGGACGAGGACGCGGACCGGATGAAATCCATCGGTGCCGACGAATTCAACCGCATCCACGCGGTCGTGAGCCGTTTCTACGACACCATCATCGTGGACACCGGCAACAACACCCGGTCAGCGAACTGGCTGGCCGCGATCGAGGTCACCGACCAGCTGGTGATCCCCACAACGCTCAAACGCAACGCCGTCGTCTCGGCCCTGCGGATGATCGAACAACTCGAGTCCATGTCCGAACGCACCGGAAACCCGCACTACAAAGACCTCGTGGCCAACGCCGTCGTCCTGATCACCCAGGGCGGCGGGGCAAAGGTCTCCGCCGCCGAGCAAGCCGAACTGCGAGCCAACCTGGCCTCCGCTGTGCGCGTGATGATCGACATTCCCTACGACCCGGCCCTGGATACCGGCTCCATCATCGACTGGCAGCTCGTCGGTGACCCGGCCCGCCGCGCGTTCGAACGCGCCTCAGCACACATCGCTGAAGGCCTCCTGGCCGTTGACCGCGCCACCACCACCCACACCATCAACCGATAAGGAAACCACGAATCATGTTCAGCAGCCTTGGACGCGAAATTCTCCTGCGGTCCGCCGTGCCCCTGATCGATAACCCGTTGGAGGGCGTAGTACCCAGCATCGCTGTGTTCGGGGTGAAGTTCACCGGAGCAGCCCAACTGATCCTCGGCGGCCTTTGGGCGCTTGCTTTGCTCATCCTGGCCGGGTTCTTCATTTGGAACCTCATGAAGTGGGGGATCGCCCGGAACCGCGGCCACTCCGATGACATCGAAGAAGGCGCCTCCGGGGCCAAGAAAACCGGCATCGCCTTCGGCGCCGCTGCCGGGGCCAGCGTCATCCTCGGCGGCATCCTGGCACTGGCCTCGGCAGCAGGAGCCTAGCCCATGCGGAAACACTGGAAACTCCTCACAGCGCTCGGGGCGGTGATCGTGATCATCGCCGTGGCCGTCGTTCTCCTGAACCCCCAGGCCCCGGCACCCACGAAGGACGAACCCAGCTCCCTGCAAGCCTCGGGGAAATTCGGGTTCCCTGTCTCCGGGATCAAGATCGGAGAAGGCGGCACCAAAACCGCCAGCGACGGCAAGACCATCACCGGCTACAACGGCACCTGCGACTCCGCAGCCCAAGCCGCCGCCAACTACACACCGCTCGTCAAGGACATCAATGCCTCAACCTGGGCACAACAGAAAAAGATCCTAGCGGAGGTAGGCAAGCAGGGGCCCTGGGTGGAGCGAGCCACTTTCAACGGGGACCTTCTGGCCAACGCCAAAGACCTGCCCCCGGGAGCGTTCGATGGTGGCTGGTACTCCCGCTCCGACGTCGCCGCAGGCGGCCTCTACCGGATCGCCAACTGTGACGCGAAAAAGAAGGCAGTCGTACAGGTCTTCAGCGGTGGGACGACCGCAGTTGTAAACAAGGCACCGAGTGCCTTCTTCCAGACGGTCTCGCTGGAACTGACGTGGGCGGGGGACTGGAAAATCTCAGACTTCGCCATCGTTCAAAGCCGCCAGGACTTCAACGGCCGAGTCAAGGATGCAGGGCCCACCAGCTTGGGGACCACGTACGGCGACGAGACCGCCCCTGCGCTAGAAGATGCGTGGATCAACGACTTCTTCGCAGATGTCAGCCGTGAGGGGTGGGTCGAGTATGCAAACGCTAAGCGTTAGCAGAACCATCCGTCTGGTCGCGGTGTTTTTGTCCTTGTTCCTCTGCTTCGGAGTGATCGCGGCCGGCCCTGCCCAGGCAGCGGACGACGTAAGCAAGTCCGAGAAATTGAACGCGGACCAGCTCAAGCGCCTTGCTGGATTGCCCGCGGATCAGCGCGACAAGATCCGGGACCGTCTGAACCAGGAACTGGGTAAATCAGCCTGCGCTGACATGCTGTTTTACGGAGCCATGGGCGGCAGCAATTGTGAAAACGTTGCGGCCAACGCGTTCGGTAGCTTCCTGACCACGCCGGAAAAGGTGCTGGATTACGACACCAAAAAAACTGTCCCCTTCTGCGCCGCACTGCCCCGTGCTGGTGCGCCGGCTACTGCCACCACGTGGTGCGCCGGAGGTGCTGCCTTCGAAAAGTTCCTTCCGATTGCCGGGGTGGCGATGCGGGCGGCGCTTTCGGCGATGCCGGGCGGCAACGTGGTGTTGGGGACGGTCGATTCCGTGGCGTTCATCGCGAACGCCAAGGACGGTTTTGAGAAGTTCGCCAACACGGTCAAGGCCGAGGGCGTGAAGTCCACCAATGAGGTGCTGAACAGCCTGTTGAAGGTCTCCGTGTTCGAGGTTGACGACGCTTTCCGGGCCACGTGGGCTGCTTTCGCGGGGATCGGGATCCTGGTCATGGGTTTGATGTACTTCAAGCTCTGGAAAGACGTGTCCAACGAAGAGATCGACATGGACTCGGCCCGAACATCCCTGCTCTGGTACGGGCCGTTGTCCATGATCCTGGTCCTGTTCGGACCAGCGCTCGGGCACGTGATCAACGGATGGATGACCGGCCTCACCGAGGGAATCACGTTCTGGACCTCCAGCCGGGTCACGGATTTTGGGGTGGCAATTTCCCGGTTCGCATCGTATGAATCCAGCGGCGCTTTCGGACCGTTGGCCGCTGTGCTGCTGTTCGGGCTGTTGTTCATCGCCGCCTGGGCCATGCAGGGGTTGCTCGCCTTGCAGCCCATGGGCCTGTCCCTGATCGGGGTTGGTATCGCTTTGATGATCGGGTTGTTGATTCACCCGAAGTACCGCGAACGGGTGGGCAAGGTCGGTTCGTTGTGGCTGGGGATTTCCCTGTCCAAGCCCTTGTTGCTGCTGCTCATGGGTGCGGTGTTCAGCTACGTCGCTTCCCGCCCGGCCTTCGCCGGTGAGGGCGTCGATGACGGCATGGTGAACGCCACCTCGGTGTTCCTGGCCGCCGCGGCCATGCTTGTGCTGGCCTTCGCGTTGCCGATGCTTTACAAGTACGTCCCCATTCTGCCGTCCTCCTCAACGAGCATGGGCGAGGGCCGGCAGTCGGTCGCGGGCGCGGCCATGGTCGCCGGCGCAGGCGCGGCAATCGCATCGGCGATCCGGCAGAAACGGCGGGCCCACGTTCAGTCCGGCACCACGGGCGGACGCCCCAACGGAGGTCCGGTGTCCACGAATGACCCCTCTCCGATGTCAACACCATCAGAGGGCCAGGCCGGTCCGGGCAAGGGAACCAGCGGTTCAGGTATCTCGGGACGCCGCAGCGCAGCGTCAAGGATCCCCCAGGAGCAAGGCACACCCGCCGGCCAGGGCGGCCAGGGGCAGCCGGACACCCGCACGATCGGCGAACTGCAGAAAGCCGACCGTGCCGGAACCGGCGGGGCCAAGACAGCACAGGCGTTGAAGACCGGGGCCGGTGCCGTGGGCCGGGGATCGGTGAAGGTCGCAGCGGGCGGGGCCACAGCGTTCCTGCTGGCCGGCCGGGAAGCGGCACGGCAGGCCTCCCTGCGCGGTCAACGCACGGCCCGTTCGATGGCACCGGATACCGACCACATCAGTGGCCGCTAAACAGAAGCACAAGGAGTAGGTAGTCATGGGAAGAATGGTTGTTGTCGGCGGTGAAGTCCAGAGCCGTGGCCTGTTCGGAGGAAACCGGACAGCACCGGAATGGATCGGCCTGTCCGCCGCCATCGGCGCCGCGCTGGTGATCGCGGTGGCCGGCGGCATCCAGATCGTCCCCCTGATCACCGCCGCCGTGTTGATCCTGGCCGGGATCATCCTGACCACGCCCAACAAGTTCTCCGGCCACCGCTCCCTCGGCGCCCTCTACGTCGAGGTCCGGCACAAGGAGGCCCGTGCCAGGAACAAGTCCCTCCTCTTCGTTCCGGTCAAGGACCGCCCCCAGACACGCATGATCAAAGCCGGGAAAAAGGACCGGGAACGGGCCGACAAGCAGGGCATGATCGAAGTACCGGTCCGGTACAAGGACAACGCCCCGCTCATGGTGGGCACCGTCCGCCACTTCACCATTAACACCCCTGAAGGCCCACTGGTGATCTTCCGGCACCAGGGCAAAGTCAAGAAGCCCTACTACACGGCCACGATGGAAGTCATCGGCTCATCCTCCGGGATCCGGGAGGAACACAGACAAGAATCCGGCCACGTCGCCCGCGGCCAGTACCTCGCCCGGCTGGCCCGCCGCCAATCCCTCGTCACCCATATCCAGACCCTCGCCCGGGCCGTGCCGATGGACTCGGCCGATCACCTGCTGTGGGTCAAACGGAGGATCGCGCAGAACGTGCCCCGGATCCTGCTGGAGTCCTACGGGGACCTGTGCGAGACCACCCGCTCACGCTCCGAACAGCACCGCACCTACGAGACGTTCCGGATCCCCGGCTCCGCCGCCCTATACCGCCGGGCCGAAGCGTACGGTCCGGGGGACGAGGGCATCGGGCAGGCCATCTATCAGGAGATCCGCTCCGCCATGGCCCAAGCGTCCATGATGGGCTCGATCACGGGCTCCCGGCCCCTCGGCCCGGCCGCGATGGCCGCGCTCCTGCGTCACTTGCAGGACCCTGACTTCGACATCGACGACCATGAAGGCGCCGACCTGATGGACTGCTGGCAGCACCTGGACGGGGCAGCCTCGCCCATCTCCCTGGTCGTCAACGGTCACTGGCACATCCGCACCGGGTACGTGCCCGCTGCAGCGTTCAGCCCCGCCCCTGTCCCGGTGGAGGCGCTGGAAGCGATCATCAGCGGCATCCAACCGGCCGTGGTGCATTCGGTATCCATGGTCATGGAACTCCAAGACGCCCGCAGCGCCCGCTCCCGGGCCCGCACCGACGCCGCAATGGACCGGGCCACCGGGAACAAAGTCGCCAAATCCGGTGTCGTCACCGACGGCACCGAAGAAGTACTCCTGGGAGCCTCCCACCAACGCCTCAAGGACCTGAAGCCCGGATCCGGGCACCACGGCGCAGCCTACGGGCTCTACATCTCCTTCGCCGTCGAAAACGCCAGCGAGATCCTGTCCACGACCGACATCGTTGAGGCAGCGGCCTCCGACGCCGGGATCGAATTCATTGACTGGCTCGACCACCGCAACGACCTCGCCCTGATCACCACCATGCCATTCACAAGGGGAATCCGATGACCACCACCAACGGTCTCAAGCGCCTGGCCCTTCCCTGGGCCGTGGCCGGCAAAACCCGGCGGACACCCCGATCCCAGACCCGGGCCGCGAAACTGGAGCTCGACGCAGCCGCCGACACGGCGGCCGAAGGGTTGCGGGCCAAGAAGCCGGTGAGCACGCCTTTGAGTAAGTGGGCGGTGAAAAAGGCCGAGAAGCAGGAAGCCAGGCAACGTGAACTGGTCGAGGCCCGGGCGAACGCCACGACCCGGTGGCACCACGACCGGCGGTGGGCGTTCGCCTCAAAGCTGGGCTTCTACGACCCGGCAGCGCCGGGCGTGCCCTCCTCGACCCGGCAGATGGAGTTCTCCCACATGGCGATCGCCTCCCCGCCGACCTCACACCGGGGTCTGGTGTTCGGGGTCGATGCCGGGTCCGGGTGGATGATCGTCCATGACCCGTTCACCGCCTACGGGGACACCCTGGAATCCCCGAACGTCTGCTACATCGGTGACCTCGGCCAGGGGAAGTCCTCGGCCATGAAAACCTGGGGCGTGCTCCGGCAGTTGATCCTCGGCCGCCGTGTGGTCGTGATCGATAAGAAGTACCAGAAAGACGTCGGCGGCGGCGAATACACACCCCTTGCCCGCAAGCTCGGGGTTGCTCCGGTCCGGTTCAGCATCGGTGGTGGCGGATCCCGGATCAACATCCTGGACCCCCGCATCGCCGCACGGTTGAACGAGGAGAACCACGACAGCGCCGAAGCCTCCCGCACCCCGGCCGGGCAGTCCATGCTGGTCCGTGCCGTCATGGAAGAAGCCCTCCGCCGGCCGATGACTCCCAAGGAAGGCAAAGCCGTCCGCATGGCGCACCGCCAAGCCCTGACGGACGCGAAAAGGTGCGGGGACGTCGCGCACATCGGGCACGTCCTCAAAGCCCTCTACGCCCCCAGCGAAGACGCCGCCAGGGCTTCGAACCTGACCGTGGAGGAACTGCGCGAATGGGGCCAGGACCCGGCCTTCGAACTCGAACGCATGATCGAAGATGACCTGGCAGGCCTGATCGACGGCGAGACCAGTCCGGACATTCAGCTCAACGCCGGGCTGACCGTCTTTGACGTGTCCCTGCTCCCGGAGGACGGGCCGGCGTTGCCGATCGTCATGACGATCATCAACACCTGGTTGGCCAACACCCTCTACCGGCAGGACGAAGCAGTCCCCACAGTGCTTTTGATCGAAGAGGCCTGGCACACCGTCCAGGGCTCGGTGGCCACCGTGACCCGCCGCAACACCAAACTCTCCCGCGCCCTTTCCCTCTCGTGCCAGTTCGCGTTCCACCACATCTCCGACATCCCGGCAGACAGCCCAGCGATCTCGATGCTCAAGGAATGCGGGACCGTGTTGTTATACAAGCAGCAAAAGAGCGCCGACGCCCTCGCGTGCGAAGAGATGTTCACCCTCCCGGTCGGGACCGCCGACGTGATCACCAAACTGGTCAAAGGAACGTGCCTGTTCAAAATCGACCAGTTCGATCCGTTCGAAGCCATCCACGTCCGCAGCCCCCTGGAAGTGGAGCTGACCGACACGGACGGGGCCATGAAGTCCACCTCGACCATCGCCTTCACCGAAGAACCCGCCACCGATGAACCCGCCACTGATGAAGCCACGGAGGTTATCCCGGTATGAGCAAGCACACCTCGACAGACACCCTGATGAAACTGGGCCTCGCCAGAGTCCTTGTCGGCCTTGTAGCCATCGCCTGGGTCTCCGCGTTCCTGGGTGAGTTCCTGACTCCCACGGGGATGCCGTGGACGAACGTCTCCGACCTGGTGGCACGGGTCAAGGCCGGCACGTTCGCCTGGCCGGGCGCGGCGACGTGGATCGCGGTGGTGCTGGCGCTGGTGGCTCTTTTCGGGGTGGCTCTCCTGTCCGCTGGCCGTGGCGGGAAGGGCAGCGCCGCGCAGCGTGAGCTGGGGAGCCGTCTCGCGACAGGGGCCAAGCTTGCTCCCTTGATGGAGAAGGAACGGACGAAGGACGCCCGACAGCTGCACCCGAAGGCCGTGGGTCTGCCTCCTGGGCAGGTGCTGGGTCAGACCGCTGCCGGGAAACCCGCCATTCTCTATCAGGGCTGGCGGGACCTGGGCGTGTGCGTCATGGGCCCCGGGTCCGGTAAGACCTCCTGCCTGGTCGTCCCACGACTGGCTGCGGCCCCCGGCGCGGCGCTGATGACCTCCAACAAGGTCGACGGCGTGGCCCAAGTCATCGCTGCACGCCACCAGCTCGGAACGGTGTGGGTGTGGGATACCGGAAAGATCTACCGGCAGTCCCACAAACCGGACTTCATTTTCAGTCCCCTGTGGGAAGTGAAAGGCACCGAGGACGCCATGCGGCTGGCGTCGTGGATCATCACCGCGTCGTTGAAGAACAACCCACGCACCGACAGCGAAGCGGCAGAGGACGCCCAGTTCGGCCCCTCCGGTGAGTCATGCCTGGCCTGGACGCTGCTGGCAGCGGCCCTGGTCGGGAAGGACCTGGGAGATGTCCACGAATGGATCTCCAAAGGATCGTTCGAGAAGGTCAGCAACATCCTCGCCGACCAATACCCTCGCCCCGCTGCGGAAATGAGGGGCTTCGACAAATGGCCCGACCGCACCCGCGGATCCTTGGTGGCCACCACACAACGCATGTGCCGCGACCTGGTACACGACGCCATCCTCGCCTGGACCACCCCCACCCCCGGTATCAGGAACTTCGACCCGGCCACGTTCATGGAAGGCAGGCAGACCATGATCCTCTTGTCCGAACGAGGCCCGGGCGGGGCCGGTGCCGTGCTCACGGCGATGATCAAAGCCATCTGCAACGCCGCGATCCGCAAAACCCCCGGCGAAGCACGGTTGACCGTTCCCCTGGTCGGCGAGCTGGACGAAGTAGCCAACATCGTCCCGTGGCCGACGCTGCCGCAGGATTTCAGCCACTACGGCTCCCGCGGCCTCTGCTTCACCCTCTACCTGCAGGGCTGGTCCCAAGGCTGCGGCGAATGGGGCACCAAAGGCATGCAGACACTCTGGCAAATGTCCGGCGCCCGGTTCGTTGGCAGCAACGAAGAAACCGACTGGACCGAAGGGCTCTCAAAGGCGATCGGCACCTACCAGCGCAAAGAACAGGGCTCCGACCGGAAAGAGCGCCTGCCCAAGGTCAGTGTGCAGGACTTCGCTGAACTGGCGAAGTTCTCCGGGATCCTCAGCAGCAACGCCGCGCCCGCCACGCTGCTCCGACTCACACCGTGGCATCAGAACACGGAACTGAGCAAGACCATTGAAGCCGGCATGGCGGCCGCGACCGCCATCGCCAAAGGCGAACCGCAACCAGCCACCGATCCTGTACCGGAACAGCAGGTCGCAGCATGAGCGAAACAGCCGGGGAAACCCCGGAGCTGAGCGAACAGGACCTGATCGATAACTTCGTGGACTGGGTCGAGGCTTTCATCCACGACATCGAGGCCGTCACGGACGATGAAAACACCCGGTACTGGTGCCCGCAATGGTGGAACCACCCCGAAGCCGTCACCAGGCTCCGCGCCTTGTACGAGGAATACGTCCGCGCAGAAGACGAAAACACGCTCTCCGGCTGGTTCGTCTACCACTGGGACGCCCACTCAAAAACACTCTTCTCACCCACCGGCCCCTTCGAGCTCTGCCGGGAAGGACACCGCTTCTTCAACCGCCAGGAAACCTACACACCACGGCTGGTCACCGAAGCCGTCCCCAACGGATGGGCACCATGACGGGAAGACCCTGGAATGTCAGTGGCTGGTGGAAGGCTGGAGCAATGGAACGTAATCCTCTTACAGAGAAGCTGTCATTGACCAACCGAGTGCGGCTGTGGTTGCACGATGGAGCAGGCACACGGGTCCACGGGTGGTCAATGCGTCAGTGGCTCAGCGCGTCAACGTTTCTGATTCTCATGGCTTTCGTCCTGCTGTCCTTGGCCACGTTTGTCATCGTTGATCTCGTGGCCGACCTGTGCTTGCTCGCTGGTTCTCTGAGCCTGATCGGGATTAACTTTCACTCCACTTGGTGCGCCCATAAGGCCATAACCATCAACCGCCGGATGGGCTGGTAACAACTCGAATGGAAGCACTA
Source organism: Paenarthrobacter sp. NPDC090520 (assembly GCF_044769205.1). Taxonomy (NCBI): domain Bacteria; kingdom Bacillati; phylum Actinomycetota; class Actinomycetes; order Micrococcales; family Micrococcaceae; genus Paenarthrobacter; species Paenarthrobacter sp. NPDC090520. The sequence continues at coordinate 55,045 of NZ_JBIVXM010000008.1, read as the reverse complement.
TCCAACCCCCGGAAACACCACGTGAGGTCAAGCTTCCATTAGTGCCACAGGCTGTGGCACTAATGGGAGGAGAACGTGATCTTCTGCGTTGCCCGTTAGGAGGACCCACTTGGCGGCAGGCGCAAGGCTACGTGAGTCTAGGCTTGGACCATGAGGGTGGCCAAGACTGACATCATCGCCGGCCTACCGGCACCGGTGGCCCGCAGCCTCGTTCGATTGTTCCGCGGCCGCCCAGCAGGGCGACGGTTGGCCGACAGATTGCTCCACGACAACGGCGTCGACGACCTCGATCCGGTCTTCAGTGCAATGGAGGTGGCCGGCTATCTCGAGAGAATCGACGAAAACGACGGTCAAATCTGGTGGGAAGCCACGACCTCGGGAAACGCGCTGGCCATGGCCAGCTTCGGGAAGCCGATCAGCAGGAAAACCGCAGATCGTCTCGTCACCGGGCTGGTGGACCGGGCGCGGGCGTACAACGCCGATCCTGGCAAGCCACTGTTCATCGACAAGCTACGGATCTTCGGCAGCTACCTCCAACCCGACGTCGATCCCCTCGGCGATGTCGATGTCGAACTCACCTATGGGTGGCGCTCTTATGGCCCGAAGGCCATCACCGACTACGCCAAGGCCAGCGGGAAATACTTCTCCGATGTCATGGATGATATCTTCTGGCCCGAAAAGGAACTCCTCCAGCACCTGCGGAACCGCTCAGCGGCGCTGAACATCACCGTTGAGGACATTGACCTGCTCACCGTTGAGTCGGCCGTCGTTTACACCATCGACGATGATGCCAATGCCCTGCCGCCGCCTCACGAGAAACGACTGGTCGGCAGGAACTGATCAACGAAACACTGCGCAGCAATTGTCCAGAGAGCTTTGGACGATTGTTCCCCGCCTGGACCGCAGTGGAAAGGTTCACAGTCGTCTCCACTGCACCGTCGCCGTCGGCGAGACCATCAGTGTCGTTCTCGGGGGTTTGTTTTGCGGAGGTACTCCCGCAGGCCGGGAATTGTGAAGTCGACCTTGCCGTAAGCGGGCGCTTCGATGAGTCCGGCCGCGATAAGTCGTGCGCGGTAGTTGGCCACGACGTTGCTCCTTGCGTTGAGTCGTTTTCCTATGTCACCGGCGGTAACAGGCCCGTCGTCTTCGGCCATGGCACGGAGGAAGTCCTTGTCTTTGTCCGATGCCGTGGACAGTGCTGCTTCGATGACTGTTGTCTCGTGGCGGCGGGTGGCGGCATCGATGGCCTGGAGGACGTTCTTTTCCTTCAGTGCCATGTTGTTGATTTCGGCTTGTCGCCATAGCTGGTAGCCGATGAGCTGGATCAGGAACGGGTATCCTCCCGTCGCTTTCGCCGCGTGCTGGATCAGGTCATCGCTGATGCTGATGCCGGCTTCACGGAAGGTACTGGCATACGAGCGTTCGACATCGCTGATGATTGCTGCGTGGAGGTCGATGCGCTCTGCACGGCGCAAGAACGTGGCTACGCCCTCGTTGAGCAGGTCCGAGACCGCGGCCGGCAAGCCGGCGAAGACCAGTCCGATCGGTAGCCCGTCGCGGATAAAGTGCTGGACATCGGCGGCGAGCTGGGACAGTTCCGTCCGGTCCGCAGAGTGGATTTCATCAACGGTGAAAAGCAATCCGGTCTTTTTCTCCGCGAGAAGGCTCAACAACTGGTTTCCCAGGCGCCGCCAGTCAACCTGACGCTCCGGCGGCAGCTGGGTGGTTACAGTGAAACCCGCCACTCCCACGGCCGTGATCCTACGACCCGCAGGTCCTTTGCCCAGTTCCTCCAAGTGCAACCGCATGGTTTCACCAATCCGTCCAATGAACCCGGGCGTGGCCGTCTCGGAAACAACGATCCACCCTTGCTGGACGGCCTTGTCCTGGGCCGCGCTGAGCAGGGCCGTCTTGCCGATGCCACGGGCACCTGTGATGATGGTCAGCAATCCGGGCGCTCCCGAGCCGATCTGCAAACCATATTCAAACTCATCGAGAGTCCCTTCGCGGCCAATGAGCTCCGGGGGAGTAGCACCGGCTGTCGGCCGGAAAGGGTTCATCATCGAGATCCTTGTGAGTCCTTGTGAGTCTTGTGAGTCTTGTGACTCCTTGTGAGTCTATGCCTTCGGGTACCCAGCTGATGGATTCGGAGCCTTTCAGGGCAGCGTGCCCCGGCCGCCTGAGACCCCAGCAACCGTTTTCACTTCCGGACCAATATCCCTAGCGTTCTGCGGGGCGGAGGTTTGCCGTCTTTTGGTTCGCGAGCACCGACATGGTACCCGTGGAAGACCTCCTGAGCATATGGGTGCCCGCCATAGCCCGAGGACCTGCTCTCTCCCTTGTCCTCACGGGGCTGCGTCAATTAGCGATTCAATCAAGCTTTGGCCAGAAGGCAGCGCAACCATTTGGCGGGCGGCTAGTGCGCGAGCAAACTTCCGGGAACCTGCCCGAGTTGAAAGCAAGCACCGCGGTCCCCGGCATCCAGACTCCACCCCTCGCGCTGTCGCTGAAAAGGGTTACCGGGATCCGGGGACGAGCAACGGTACTCTGGGGACATGGCCGCCGGGGAAGCTACTGCGCAGACAACCATGCCGAAGAACAAAGGCTCCTGGAAGCGGAAAAGCTTCGCCAGACGGCAGCTGGACGCCCGCGCGTGGCTCGAACGTCTCGTCCCACCCGAACGGATCACCGACGCCCGCGTGAACCAGCTGGCAGACTTCGTCGACAGATACCGGCCCGGGTCCAAGTTCCAGATCATCGCCGACGCGATGGTCAAGAACAACGAAGTCCCCACCATGAAGAACGTTGCCGCCCGGTACGAATCCCGTAAAAACGCCTACCTGCGCCGCAACACACCTATAGCACCCGTGAACCTCACCCTGGCCATCGTCGACCAGCTCACCACACTGATCCGCGTTTCCTGGGAACGTCGCGGCCACGGACCCACCTGGACGGAGATCCGCACCGTCATGGGATGGGACCGCGGCCAAACCAAGCAGGCCCTCACCCAACTCCGCCCCGACGGACTCCTCTCCTTCACCAACGACAGCGGTTCCCTCACCCTCACCGGCAAAACCGCACACCAAAGTGCAACAGCCAAGAAATCAGCCTGACGCCTTTATCTGTCGGTCTCAGAATCAGGATGAGCCGCCTGAACGATTGAGTCTCACCGCTGTGCTGAGACGGCGGCCGAGCAGACGCCTAATCCCGCTTCCAGCAAACCCTCAGGTGATCTGGGCAAAATCAATACGAAGCTTCGGTCAACCGCTATTTGACCGGGGCTTCGCCAATTCAAGACTGGTTGCCGGCCGTTGCCAGTTGCCATTATCCGAAGTCGTCTGCACGGCCACGGCAGTGTCCCGCATGGGGATCCTCAACCGGACGCCACCGCTTCTTTAGCCCACGAACTTGTGACCGGTGGCCCGCAGAATGTCCCCTAACCACACGAGAGCGTAAGAAATGGCGTGCTCGGGATCTGCCGTGACGCTTCTAATGTTGTCCAGGGATTCAGTGAGCTGACCAATGGTGAGTTCGCTCGGCTGTTCATAGACGTCGTAGATCGCATCAGGAGGGATAGACCAGAAATAGTCCGCATCCATCTCTATGGTCGAGCCATGGCGTTCCTCGACGTGCCGCATCAGGACATCGAACACGTCGCGCAATTCCTGAGTTGTGAATCTCGTTGGATGGTCGGTCATCGATGTCCTTGCTTCATCAAGAAAACTTCGGCGGGCTGCAGATTTTGAGCCCCACCAGCATGACACCAATCGTGCCGGGCCATGATGTGAGCTCGTAGTGCCCGGTTAGGGATCGGCTTACGGGCACCACTCATGCCGAGGGAGGCTGGGTTCTTAGTCGGTGGCGTAAATGCCTGTATGAATAGTCCATGACACGAATGAGCGATGAGGACGAACTATCCGAGCACGTTCGCACACTTGTTTGCAGTATTCTCCGCCAAGCGAATTTCCTCGGAAGCGACCAACTGATCGAGCAGGCTTCCACTGTGGTCGTTGCAGGTGGTCCAATCACTATGCTCGACCTGCGCCCAAACCCGGAACACGCTGCGTCTGCTTTCACCAGTGGCCCAATTCCCGTTTCAGTTGAGGTCCTCGACGTCTCAGGCTCATCCATAGGGGAGTTGCTCGTCTGGGTGAACGCAGGCCGTCTAAGTGCACTGGAATTCGGGTGGTGGACGGATGAGCGTCCAGATCAGCTCCCTCATCCGAGTCAGCTAAAGATCATTCAGAAATGAGTGCAGGTCATGTTCCGAGCCCGCAGCGCTACGAACGCAGAAGCGTGTCGCGCACCGCCACGTGCTCTCCAACCCGCACGATCAATTCGCCGGCCATTCCTTCCCAGCGGGACCAGACGTGGAACTCAATGACGCCGCGCTTGTCTCGGACACTGATCTTCACCGGGGTCTCTCGTTCAAGAACAAGGCGCTCGTCGTCACCGTTGAGCCAGCGGATCCTCGCTGACCCAGCGATCTCGTCCCAGGCAAGCGTTACGGTGTTGCCGTCGTTCGCCCAGGCGACCAGGGAGACCACCCCAGGCTGATCAGACGTCTCGACCACAACCCCGACATCGCTCAGGTCTTCAAGCCTTGGAACTTCCAGCTGCGCGCTCATAACCACATGCTGCCATACCAGCCCCCTACGAGGATCGGAGCCAGCTGTACGCTGAAGGATCCTTCCTTCACCGTACTGATGATCGCCGCGGCGCTCCTAGCTTTTGCTCATAACTTCCACGTGGCTTGAGATTGCGGCGGGCCGCAGGGGCCTTTTACTGGTGGGGGATCCCATGGGATCGGGTCCAGGACCTTTTCAACCACTACCTCTTGGGATGCTTTCTTATATACAAACAACCGCACGGCACGGACTCCGATCCACATGAATACGGCATTGTCCTTTGCCACGCTATAACGGTGTCCAGCGGGGTATTCCGTACAGGCGTCCTGGTCAGTTCGGTCCAAACAAGTTACTTCAAACTCAAGTTCGCTGGCATTCGGGAGGGCTGAAAGGTCTAGTTCCAGAGTGCTGAAGCGCATTGCGGAGTCGCACGATGCAGCCCCACAGCCGCTCATCAGAGAGCCGACAAGTATCAGAGCACTAAGTACATGACTTATCCCCCTGGTCATGCTTCACCATAACCGAACCAGTCCTGCTCCTCCTGGCTCGGCCAGTTCCTGCCTCAGCAGAGTCGGTGTCGGCTAGGGGATCCTTCACTGGGCGCTGAGGGATTCACGGTGATTCCAAGCAACAGGAAGGCCACCAACAGGAGGGAGCTCCAGACGGGGGTCCCCGGTTCTAACTAGACACATCATGCGATGGCCAAAAAGCGCGGCATAAGTTGCCTGCCTCGCGAAGATGTCTAAGAGGTGATGGGCTGTTGACGCGTCCTTGCCTTCGAAGGCCTCAAACTCGTCAATCACGAGAACCAGCCCGGCATCCGCTGCCGTCCACCCATAAGCCCTAACGGCTACGTCGCCGAGGCAATCGTTGAGAGCATCCAGGTTGGAGCCGTAGTAATCAGGGAAATCCAGAGCCAAGGCAACGTCTTGGTGGAGGTCAGCCTGAGATTGCCAATCAGCGGCGTCAACCTCAACGACCTTGTAGTGGTGGTTTCGCAGCCACGACGTAGTTTCGTCGAGGATCGCTTGCTGATGGAAAAGACTGATGAAGCCGTTCTGGATCAAGAGAAAGTCCCGCGGATGATTCAGCTCGTCAGCCAGGTCCCAAATTGCCATGAGTGAAACTGTATTGCCCTTTGGCTGTCTTCATGCGGACGCCGACTGTACTGTCTTCCGGCTTTGCGTGCGGAAGAGGATCCTTTACCGGACACTCGTGAGCGCAGTGGAGCTCATGGTGGCTGGGCCGCCACCGAAACTTGCCCAAGCCAGAATTACAGCAATCACGATAACCACCAGTACGAGAGCAGCTATGAGAATTCCGCGGGGTTTCATACCCGCAGACTAACCGGCGCTGCAACTAATTGGGCGGACTTGTCGCCTACGGCGTCCTGCGGGGTCCTGCCCCTCGTTCCAATGCTCAGTGGCTCGGCGGGCGCAGCTGGGTCCGGTAAAGGATCCTTTACCGGACGCCGGGTGAGTTCTCCAGTGGCAGTGGTTAGACGATGGCTCCATCGTTGAGCTGTAGGCGCTTGAAGCGGCGCGGCAGCCCGCGGGCCCAGAATGCGATCACGAGCCCGGCTAATGCGGCCCCTCCAGCGTGAACCCAGGGCGACGACCAGGCACCTTCCGGAGTGGGATCATGAAAGCGACCACGACCACCGCAAGCCCCAGCAGAGTCTCCACGCCGGCTTGCAACGGACGGGCGCGGTAGTCGGGGTAGGCCAGCCGAACCAAGGGGATGATCGGCAGCAGGAACAGACCCAGGCTGAAGATCGGGAAGATGCCGTTAAACATCAAGATAACCAGGCCCAACACCAGCAGGCCGAAGAACTTCAGGACCTTCAGAACGGGAAGCTGGCTCTCCGGCGTCCATCGACTCAGCAGGAGGCCCCAGGCCGGAAGACCGAGCAGCCAGCCGCCGGCCCAGAAGCCTAGGTTCAGCAGCGCCAGGACGACGAGCAGGACGCCGGGCAGCAGGAACGCTCCGGCCTGTCGCAACGAAGGGAGCATCCCAGCCGGGACGAAGATACACGCCCCTATCAGGAGATAAGCAGCCACATACCAAGGCAGCAGCTGGTCCGTCGGCACCTTGGACAGTCCAACCACCAGCAGCGCAAGCGCGGCGACCATCACGCACACCGCAGCAAACGCCCACGGTCGGCGGCCTACGTTCGGTGCGGCATCCCCCAATGTGATGAATCGCACTCTACCCGGGCTTCGACGTTCTCGAGCTGGCGCAAAAACAGCTGAAGGTGCAATTATGCGGCGTCCGATAAAAGATCCTTCAACGTGCATGCCGCAGGTGGAGTGTGCTTCACATCGCTGGCGCACCCACCTGCAGCTGCTCCGTGCTTAGTTGACCTTGAAGTGGTCAATGACTCTGCTAGCGAAAGCCCTAATAAACACCCCATCCTCGCTCCTGGCCCACCGTTTCTCGACAGCATCGAGGGGATACACGAGGAAGTTGTTGCGTTCAGAATGAACGGCCAGTTCCCGTCCCTTCGAATCCTCGGCGACAACCCATCGGAGAGGAGAGATACGGACAAGGAGTTCTCCGAGTGCAACACCAGCAGCGTTTCCGTACAGCTCTGCATCCATCTGACCCTCCGACGCCTGCCATGTCGCGAGGGCAGCCTCGTAGAAATCGGCGACGCTCTCCGGATCCTCAAGATTCACACCAGAGCCTTCAGCAATGTCTACATACGCGGCGAGAAACTGTTCGTACTCTGGCGTCAGCTCCGAAAAGACCGGCTGCTCATGTTCATCGCCACTAACCTCTGTCCTCTTCCACTTGAACAAACCCATGCCCAAAGCAAACCACGCTTCCCTGTCCACCTGCGAAACAGACCCCACGGGTTTGGGACTTAGGTCGGCACGACCACCGAGGTCGTCAACTGATAGATAACCAGGAAGATGGATGCTCAAGCCCACGCCTGTAAGCCAGTGAAGTCCCCTTGCGAACTAAGCCATGCGCCAAACAGCGCAGCGAAAACACCGCCATTTACCGCTGAAAGTCACAGTGCGCCGCGGAACGACGCGATTTTTGATGAGCGCGATTTGGGACCGCACAGTGGCCGGTGAAGGACCGGCTTACGGGCGCGCACTTAAGAGGCTTTCTCCTGGCTTACCTCGGCTCTAGTTGGTCATCCGGCCGCTACAAAGGGCAATTTCCGACGTTGTGCGGATCCCGGCGCGGAGAAGTGTCCCGGCCTGGTGCGCCCACTTCAAGAAATGGGATGTTGGGGCTATGAAATCACTGCATGGTTGGTAGGACCCCTGCGAACTTAGGCTCTCCTCGGTGGGTTGTAAATACCCGGCGGGAGATCGAGGGGTTCGCGGTTGCGGAGTATTTCAGGGATGACAGCCGCGACAGCGAGGGGTGCCATTTGGCCCTCGGTGTAGGTTGCCGAGTATTCGGCCGGAATCCACGGTAGGTTTTCGGGACCGAGAACGTCCGTGAGGGCGTCGCGGTCCAGTGGCTCGTCGCTGAAGGCACGGAACAGCCCCCCGCTGTGCTCTTCTGCGCTTGGACCAAGAAAACGACCAATGTCGGGTGCGAGCCGGGGCCCGGCCCATACCCACCAGAGCGGGTAGGGCTGGAAACCCACCCACTTTGGGGGGCGCATGTTGAAGATGGGCACGCGGCCCATGTCTTGGTAGCGTTCAACTTCGGCCGAAGCATAAACCGCGCCGAGCTCGGTTGCCACGGCAAGGAAGAACCGGCGAAGTGCGCTCCTGAGCGTGCTATCGGCGAGAGCATGCCCGTCCACGACCACGGTGATTTGGGTGAACGGGATACCCCGGCCAAGTTCCTGGGCTTGGATTTTGCCGTAGCTGACCGGTGGCGGGTTCACGTAGTAGATGTCCCAGCCATTGGAATCGTCGTTATAAAACTCATCGATGAAACCTTCTTCACCGCTGGAATCGAACCGGAACTGAAGGGGTTCGTACTTGCCGAAACGCACCGGCACCGCTTCGGGAAGTACCTCCCTAGCTATCCGGAGATAGCCCTGCAGGAAGTCTGTCGGGAGGTCCTCTTCGAGGATCAGCCATTTGATCCAAACGTCTCTTCGCTCCGGCTTCGGCTCCGTTCTTGCTGGTGCTTTTACTGTTCGGGGTTCGGGCCACACTTCCGAGGTTTGCTCGTCGAGGACTACGCCATGGCAGGCTTTGGCCAGTTTCCGGGCGAAGCGGATACCGTGCGGGATCTCAGCCTCCTGGGTCCCTTCGACAAGGACCTGGAACATTGTCGTGGCCTCAGGCAGGACCGCGCTGATCTCCTCCGGGACGTCCTCAGCTTCGACGGAGAACGGCCCGTCAACGGTGAAGCTGTACCCCCGCTTCATACCGCGCAGGACGACTACGCCGGTGTCACCGGCGTTGTCCGGATCGGCCTGCAGCCCTCGGGTATTACCCACAAGCAACCGCACCTCAGCGGCCGTAGGGGATCCCGGACAGTAAATCGTCAGGTCATAAGACATGACCACAGGCTAAGGCGTTCGCGCCTTCATCAACCAAACGAGACGGCGCCCGGTAAAGGATCCTCCACCGGACGCCAAAGAGCAGTCTTCCGGTCCGGGCCAAATAATGGCTTCGTCGCTTGATCTTTGGGCTTAGTTTGCCTGGGCGGTCTGCAGTGTCTTCAAGGCCTTTGCTATGTCACGCCGCTCAAGGGGCGTGCCTGAGCGACGGCCGCGCTCTAGTGCGGGGATGATTTCTGGACGGTTGGCCTGGGCCAATATCCGGGCGGAGTATGCCAACTCCTTGGAGTCTGTCGTGGCCAGCGCACGGCCTACCAGGTCGTCCAGTACGTTGCTGTTCTGTTGCTGGAACTGGATGAATTCGAGTTCATACAGGGCTTTCTCAAGCTCCTCTGTGACAAAGACGGGATTATCGGGATTCCTCAGTAATCCGCGGATTGTGGGGATGGCCTCTACCCATGCCTTCTTGGAAACGATGGGTGCCGCGTATCCGGATAAGTTCGTTGAGGTCAACGACTTCAGAAGGATCTCCTTGGCCTCCGGCGTGGTGGACCGTTGTATCTGACGGGAGAGGAAGCTGACGAGGTACAGGTCGGGGTTGGGCCACTCGAAGAGTGCCACGATGTCATCGAATTGTTCCTTCGTGGCGATTAAGCTCGCCGTCAAACCGAAACTGGCGCGGTCGATGATATCGAGATCGTCTCGGCGTGCGAGGCGGATGAGGGGGTGGAACGCAACGCCGTGGGCTTCCGTTTTCTGCAGATCGGCTTGCAGTTCCATGCGGAGCTGGCGTTGGTGGTCCGGGTTGGTCCGGTCCTCAAGGTTTTCTATCCAATCGATCAGGATGGGGATGGCCTCTGGGTACGGTATCGGCGAGGTTCGTAGTTCCATCAGGCTGGTGACCTCCACGCCTACCTTGGAAAGATCCGTGATAACGCCCTGTTCGTGTTCAGGTGTGGTTTCGGGCAGGAAGCTGGGAAGGAGCTGCGCCACGGATTGGTCCACTTTCCCGAGGGCGGCACTTTGGAAGCCCTGCAGGTATCTCCTGGTAGACGTTGTGAACAGAGCATCCAGCTTCTCGCGGATCTTGTCGTAGGTCTCCCAGGTATCAGCCGCCTCGATCTCTTCCTTGTCTTTGACGGGGAAGACACTGTCGAAGATATCCACATAATGTCCATCGTCGCCGGATTGCCGAGCTTGGTACCTCGATGGTCGGTAGATGTTCAACGCAAGTTGATTGCCCTTATAGACGAAATCATCGCTCGTCAGTTTGGTTTTTCTAGGCGGCCAGGAGGCAAGCGGGCTAATCTTCCGAGACGAGAGACGAGCGTGCGCTGCGGCGTGCCTATCACTGGCCAAGCCCTTGAGGATCATCCATGTCAGGAAGAATCCCATGCGGGTTCTCGCCCCTAGTGCATCATGCTTCGTTGCTGGAGCGGCCTTAACGTTGTCGAAGGTCAGCATGCTTGAAACCATACAGGTCCTCCTTTCTGCACTCTCCCAATTGTCGGCCTCCGCCCGTAAGCCGGTCCTTCACCGGTCGCGCCGGCACCGCCCTTCGGCTTTCTGAACTTCCGCGTGTTCTAGCCCTTTTGCGATTTCCCGTATACCCCGCCCGAATTATTGCCCGGTGAAGGAGCCCTATACGTTACAGTCCGAAGGACGCTCATCGTTCACTGGGTTCGGAACGGCTTTGCCCCCTACCTGCCCTCGCGTTTCTTCAGAGAAACTTTCTTTTCGGCGACACGATTCACCGTCCGGCCGCACTCTATACATGGAGAAGTCTGCCCGTGTGCATCTCCAGAAGTGTCCGGTTGGGATCTATGACTCGCCCGGAAGCCTGTCCAAAAAGACGCGATCGGACTCTAACCTGACGTGGTTTTCGACTAGTGCCTGACGTCAGGTTGGGGTGTGCCCTATCTCGACGAGCGTCCTGGACTAACTCACTCGGTTCCAGCCGTTCCAGGAACTTTACCGTCAGCAGGCTGCTGCCATGAGCGTGACGGGCACGATTTCTTGGAGTTCTTCCAGGGTCCAGCCGAAGGTTTCGCGGACGGTTACGCCCTGAGGCCCTGTGAGGAACGCGGCTTTGTCGAAGTATACGCGGGTGACGCCGTTTAGCGGTGGGCAGCTTTCGCAGTGTTAGTGGGAGGTTCGGGTACTGATTGGTTCCTCTTCGTATTTGTAGTGAAGCCCAAGCCAAGGCGAAACAGTTAACTCGAAATCCCGCGCGAGTATCGATAATACTTCGTCGTTCCTGGTGCTACTCATCGTCTCAGCAGACACTTCGTTGCCTTCCATCGAGGGAGTGAAACCTCGGCTAGAACTCCCTTGGTTGGTGTTGGTTCCATGATCCGAGGTCGCTGCGCTTCCCGACCGGATATGTTCGTTGAACGAGCATCAGAGGGCTTTACCGAGGGCACGTCCCGGATCTCCGTTGTGGCCGCGAACTTGGCGGTGGGCTGGTGCGTAGGAGCGCCATTTTGCAGAGTTACCGTGGACGAGGTTTGGGCAGCTCGTGACAGCTGACGCCTCAGCCCTTTGCCAGTTGTAGCTGGTGTGGTTGGATCCAAACTTCGTAGCCGTCCTGTTTGTCCAGCAATACGCGGCTGTCGACACCCTCGGATGCTAACCAGAGCATTGTTGAATCAGGGGTAGCTGATTCGATAGTTCCGTTTCGGACGAACACCCCATATCGGCGGATCTCCACGGTGGCGGAGGGCAAGCGGTACCAATCGTCAACTCTGAATCTCGTCACCGTGATCCCCTTTCTGTGTGTGTCTGCGGCAAAGCGATCATCAAGGCGGACCAAGGCCGCAAGTTTGCCTGACGCTGGCCTCCAGGCGCCGCCGCGTTTAAAAAACGGTCTGGGCGGGCCCAGCTATTTGGTGAATGCGCTGCGGCCGGTGATGGCTCTACCCACGACCAGGGTGTTGATCTCTTTTGTTCCCTCGTATGTGTAGATCGCTTCGGCGTCGGCGAAGAACCGTCCGACATCGTTTGAGAGGAGGATGCCGTTTCCTCCGGCCATTTCTCTGGCCCAGGCCACGGTTTCGCGCATACGAGAGCACGTCCAGGCCTTCGCCATCGCGGAGTCCTGGTCTCGGTAGACGCCCTCGTCCTGCTGCTGGGAGAGCCGGACGACCATGCCCAGTGAGGCGATGGTGTTGCCGAGCATACTGACGAGTTTGTCTTGGACCATCTGGAACCCGGAGATGGGTCTTCCGAACTGTTCGCGGTCCGTTGCGTACTTCAGTGCTGCTTCGTACGCTCCTGCCTGCACACCGGCGGCGAACCATGCAACGCCGGAGCGCATGGAGCGGAGCAGGTCGGCAACGTCGGCAAAGGAATTGATGCGCGCCAGCCTGAACTCTTCAGTTACTTCAACGCTGTCCAACGAGATATCCGAGTTCTGGACCATGCGCAGCGACATCTTTCCGCCGATGGTTTTCATGGTGACGCCGGGTGCGTCCGTTTTCACGAGGAAAGCTTTAATCTGGCCGTCGACGACATCCCGGGCAAGGACTGCGAGGTAGTCAGCGAATACAGCGTTTCCGATCCAGCGTTTTTCCCCGCTGATGACCCAGGTGTTCCCGCTTCTGCGGGCGGATGTTGTTAGTCCGCCGGCGATATCGGAGCCGTGCTCTGGCTCCGTGAGGGCGAAAACGCCGGTCATTTCGAAGGAATCGATGAGCGGCAGCCATGTCTTGGCTTGGTCCTCGCTGCCGCCACGCAGCACTGTTGTCCGGAAGAGCCCGGACTGTCCGTTGTAATACGTTGCCAGCGAGGCGTCCGTGCGGGCCAGTTCAAAGTTGCGGAAGCCTTCGTACAGCGACCGTGGTTTTGCGCCGCCGACGGTGAGGGACGCCGGGGTGATGAGGTCCAGTGCCGCCATGGGCTTGATGAGTTGGGCGGGGAACTCGCCCCGCTCCCAGTAGTCGGCAAGCAGGGGCTTGGCTTCCGTTTCGAGGAATTCACGAAGTTTGAGGAGTTCCCCTTGCTCGACATCGGTGAGCAGCGCTTCATAGTTCATGGGATCGCACTCGCCGTAAAGGCGGGTCCGCAGAGTTGTTTTCTCGGACTGCGTGGTTTCGTGGGTGGCTGCGGTCATCGTGTTTCCTTCTGCATTCCGGGTTGGCTTGAGGTTAGTGGGTGTCCGGCGGGAGGATGCGCAGTTCACGCCGGAGTAGCTTTCCGACAGGGCTGCGAGGCAGTTCTTCCCTTCGTTCAATCTGGCGCGGAAGTTTGAATCTGGCCAGATGAGGGCGGAGGTATTCCTGGAGCTCCTTGAGTTCAACGTTGGACTCGGAGACGATCACGGCGGTGATGACTTCACCCCACAACGGGTCGGGTCGGCCAATCACCGCGGCGTCCAGAATGCCCGGGTAGCCGGCAATCAGGTGTTCAATTTCTGCCGGGTCAACGTTCTCTCCGCCGGTAATGATGATTTCCTTCGAACGGCCGGTGATGCAGAGATCACCGTCGGCATCAATCAGGCCCCTGTCACCCGTAATAAGCCAGCCATCGACGAAGGCTGCCTCGGTTGCTTTGGCGTCCCGCCAGTAAGTCGATGCGGTATGTGCTCCGCGGACCAGGATTTCGCCGATTTGCCCTGGCGGGAGGTCGGTTCCGTCCGCGGAGACAATGCGGACATCCGTCAGCAGGGCCGGCGTCCCGGATGATTCTGCTTTGCCCGAGGCGTCGGTCCGGCGCCTGAAGCTGATGGAGGGCCCGGCCTCGGTCATTCCGTAGGAAGCCAGGACGGGGACGTTCCGCTGAGACCAGAGGGCGACGAGTTCCGGTGGCATGGGTGCCCCGCCTCCGAGGATCCAGCGGAGGCTTGAGGTATCGGCTTGGGCGAAGCCAGGACTTTGAGCCATCAGGGTCAGCATTGAGGGAACGGCGAACATGGTGGTGATTCCGTACTCACTGATCTGTTCGAGGCAGCGGGATGCGTCGAACTTGCTGTCAATGATTACGCTGCCGCCCTTGTGCAGGGTCGCGACGGCAATCGTGTTCAGTGCGGCAATGTGGGAGAGCGGGGTGTTCACCAGTGTTACGTCGTCGCAGACGATATCCAACCCCAAAAGGGTGTTGACACCGTTAAAGAACAGCGCGCTGTGGGTGAGGACGACGCCCTTGGGGTGCCCGGCGGTGCCTGAGGTGTAAATGATGATGGCAGGGCTGTCAGCCTCCGGCCGGACCTCTTCGACTTCCGCAGCGGTCTTGACCGGGATGGATGGAAGCCCGTGGCGGGATTGGGCTTCGAGTTGGATCATGCTGACGGCGGTGTCCGTTCCGACGGCTTCCAGAGCCGTCGGAACGGACCGTTCCGATACCAGGATTGTTGTTGCGGACAGATCGCGGAGGATGAACTTCACATCCACGGCGGGAGCCGCAATTCCTACCGGCGTGAAGACCGCGCCGATGCGTGAACAAGCATAGAGCGCCGTGAGTATTTCGGGGCGGTTCTCGCTGACGCAGACCACCCTGTCGCCTGGCCGGACGCCTTGGGACGTCAGGAACGCGGCTGCCGCATGGATCCGTTCGAGCAGTTTCCCGTAGGTAATGCGCACCCCTTCGTGGATGATGGCGGTGCGGAGGGGCTGTCGGAGCGCCCGGCGCTCCACCAGCTCCCCATATCTCAGCCCCGGGAACTGGCCCCTTTCCAGCCCGTGCAGGGCAGGACTGTCGGAAGCTCCGGCAATACTCACAAGTGTCTCCATTGACTAGATAGGGTAGTGGCGTTCTTCGGTTGAAACGGTGATCCACCGCAGTTCGGTGAATTCTTCCAGAGAAGCTGCGGAACCGAAGCGGCCGAAGCCGCTGGATTTAACCCCGCCGAAAGGCATCTGTGCCTCATCGTGGACAGTGGCTCCGTTGATGTGGCAAATGCCGGACTGAATACGTCGCGCCAGCCCCATTCCACGGCTGACATCGCTGGTGAACAGGGCCGCGGCGAGACCGTACTCCGAGTCGTTTGCAACTTCAATGGCCTCGTCGGCGCCGTCGACCTCGATGATCGGCGCCAGCGGGCCGAAGGATTCCTCGGTGTAGATCCTCGCGGCCTTGGTGACACCTGTGAGAACTGTTGCGGGGAAGTACAGTCCATCGGCTCCGCCGCCGGTGAGGACTGTTGCACCCTTTTCGACAGCGTCGCGAACCAGAGCGGTGACGTGTTCGACGGATGCCTGGTGGACCAGCGGGCCGAGCTGTGTTGCCGGGTCTGAGGGATCGCCGACGACCAGCTTGGCGGCCCGCTCGGCCAGCAACTGGGCGAACTCGGCTGCGACGGCTTTGTCCACGATGATGCGTTCGGTGGACATGCAGATTTGGCCCTGGTTCATGAACGCGCCGAAGGAGGCGGCTGCGGCGGCGGCCTCAAGGTCTGCGTCTTTGAGTACGATGAACGGGGCTTTGCCGCCCAGCTCCATGACGGAGCGCTTCAGGTTCCTGCCGGCCTTTTCGGCGATGATCCGGCCGACCTTCGTGGACCCGGTGAAGTTGATGACCCGGACCGCTTTATGGGTGACAAGGGCGTCGACGACGTCGGCGGCGTCTTCGGGTGCGTTGGTGATCAGGTTGGCCACGCCGGCAGGAAGACCGGCGTCGATCAGGCATTCGATGATCGCTGAGTGCGTCGCCGGAGTCTCTTCAGAGGCTTTCAGAACCACGGTGTTCCCGAAAGCCAACGGCATGGCCACAGCGCGCACTCCAAGGATCAGCGGCGCGTTCCAGGGGGCGATACCGACAACGACGCCGGCGGGTTCACGCACAGCCGTCGCGGAGAGTCCTGGCACGTCTGAGGGGATGACCTGGCCAACCATCGAGTAGACCTGGGCGGCGGCTTCACGGAGCATGTTGGCGGCGAGCATGGCGTTGAAATGGCACCAGGCGGCTGCGGCTCCCATTTCCTTGCCCATGACGGCAGCGATGTCATGGCTGCGTTCGGTCAGCAGCGTTGCTGCTGCCTCCAGAATCTTTCGGCGCTGGGCTGGCGGGGTGGCCGCCCATACCGGAGCAGCGGCAGCTGCAGCGTCGACGGCACGTTCCGCATCGGCTCGTCCAGCCGCCGCGACGGTAGCCACTGTCGCCCCGGTCAGACGCTGGATCTTATCGAAGTAGCGTCCGCTGGCGGGGTCGGCGGCCTCGCCGGCGATCCTGAGGGGAACTCTGACAATGTCTGTTGTTGTGGTCATCACAGGCTCCTTACTCTGCGGTCGCGGTGGTGTAGGTGCCCAAGCCGGGCCGGTAGGTCTTTTCGTCCAGGAACTGCGTCATGCCCTGTTCCCTGGCGTCGGTGTCGAACAGAATGGCCTGGTCGTGCTTGGCGTACAGGAAGTCTTCAGCAGTTTCCCAAGACATGAGCCGGGAGTGCCGGAAGCCCATCTTGGTACCGCGCACGACCCACTGGCTGAGGCTGGTCAGCTGCCTGGCCAACGCAATGGTGCGTTCGCGCAGTTGATCGGCCGGGACAGCCTCATTGACCAGCCGCATTTGGGAGGCCCGACGGCCATCGAATTGTTCGCCGGTCATGATGTAGTACATCGCGTCCCGGGTCGGGATGGTCTCGGCGAGGGCGCGGGTGACCAGGTTACCGGGAGTGACGCCCCAGTTCACTTCGGAAAGGCCGAAGGTTGCATCTTCGGCGGCGACGGCCAGGTCGCAGGAGACCAAGGGCACGAATGCGCCCCCGAAACACCAGCCGCTGACCATAGCGATGGTCGGCTTGGGGTAGCTGAGCAGTTTGCGGTACTGCCAGTTCGTCCCCTCGGTGCGGACCTTGTTCTGTATCGAACGGGGCTTGCCGTCCGTTTCGCGGAAATACTCCTTAAGGTCCATCCCCGCGGACCAGGACTCTTCGGTTCCGGTCAGGACCAGGACTGCGCACCGGTCATCCGTTTCAAGATATTCCAGCGTGGCGTACATTTCACGGTTCAGCGTCGGATTCATTGCATTGCGCTTTTCCGGGCGGTTGAAGCGGACCCAGGCGATGCTATTTTCGTCGAAATCGACGAGAACGGTGTTGCCCCAGGGCACCTGGGGCGTGGTGTTTTCAACTGGCATGACAATCCTTCTGCGGAATGGGTGGGTGGATGTGGTCCCGGGTTCGGCCGTCTTAGGCTGCATCAGGCTCCGGAATGAGTATCAGTGTTTCTGATACAATTGATATCAGGCATTCTGATAAGCTGTCAACCATGTCTGCAGAACTCTCCAACCTCGGCCATCCCGGTGAGCACGTTGCTGACGAGCCGCACGCCCGTGTGACCTATCTGGTGAAGCGCCTGGAGTCGGCTGTCCGACGGGACCTGGACGCGATCATGCAGGAACAGGGTCTGACCACCCCGCAATACGCCGCCTTGAGTATTTTGCGGAGAAGTCCGGGGCTTTCATCGGCTCAGCTGGCCCGCCGGTCTTTCGTCACAGCTCAGTCGATGCAGGTAATGGTCGCCGCTTTCGAGCGCAGTGGGTTCATCGAGCGGCGTGCCGATGTGGGGCATCAGCGGATTCTGCGTAACTTCCTTACGGCTGCGGGCGAAGGTGTCCTTGCGCGCAGCGAGGAAGCAGCCGACCGAATCGAGAAGCAGATGCTCGCCGGGCTCTCCGACGCCCAGATCAGGCGCCTGCGCGAAACCATGGAGGCCTGCGTCCAGAACCTTTTGGCCGACGGGCCTGAACCGCTGCGGTAGACGAGTTGCGGCGGCCGTCCTGCCCTATACCGTCTAGCTCCCTGCCTGCCGGTGCAAACGGGGGCTGATGGTGGAGGCAGCGTGGCTGCCGGCGAGGGTGTGGGAGAGTCCGCGCGCGGCCATCTGCACGAGGAGTTTCATCTCTTTCAGGTCCCGGATCCCTGGTGAACTCAGGAGTGACACCGCGGCCATGCCCACTTCCGGCGGACCGAACACGGGGGCCGCGCAGGACACGGATCCCGGGGTCAGTTCGTTTTCTGATGTGGCCACGCCATCGATCTTGATACGGTCCAGTTCCAGACGAAGGACCTCCGGGTCAGTGTGTGTATTTGTTGTGTAACGGGCCAAGGGCGAAGCCAGCACGGCGTCCCGGATCTCAGGTTCGGCGTATGCCAGCAAGACCTTTCCGGAGGAGCTTGCGTGAAGCGGCAGCCTGCCCCCGGCCCGGCCGGCCGCGGGCACGCTGCGGGTTCCGGCGATCCGCTCTATCAAGAGAGCATCAGTGCCGTCCATGACGGCGATGAGCACATGCGCCTTCGTCGTTTCCCAGAGGCTTTGGAGGAATGGCATGGCCGCCTCCCTCAGGCCGTAGCTGCGGTTGGACCTTGCCGCGATCTCCCAGAGCCTGACTCCGATGGCATAGCCACCGCCGGATGTTCGCTCAAGGCCGCCCCAGGTGACCATGTCCTGGATAAGGCGATGGACCGTGCTGGTCGGCAGGGCCGTGAAACGTGCGATGTCGGACATCGACAGCACCGTTCGCTCTCCGGCGAAGGCGTCCAGCACGAGAAAAAGTTTCGCGGCCACCGACTGCCCGGGTGTTGAGCTGTTGCCCGCCATACGACGCTCCTTCGATATCAGGGGCTCTTCTTATTCAACTCTTGCAGACTAGTTTCCCACTGAGTGGGCATGCGTGTCACCCGTCACATCAGAGGCTCTTATATTGAAGTGAACGGCATTGATGCCGGCCCTCAAACATCACACAGGAGTGAGTAGTGACCAGGACAATGATGTCAGCCCGCATGCACGAGATCGGAGCGCCGATGGTGCTGGAGGAAGTGCCCCTTCCCGAGCCCGGCCCGGCGGACGTGCGGGTATCTGTGCAGGCGTGCAACATCGTGCCGAACCTCGCGAACATTCTCGCGAACTGGACGACCTGGTTTCCCCAGAACCCCCTTCCCGCTCTTCCGGCAATCTTCGGCCTCGACCCGGCGGGCGTCGTCGAAGCGGTAGGCTCCGACGTCCACGGGTTCGCGCCGGGGGACCGGGTCTACGTCAACCCGGGTCGCTATTGCGGCGGGTGCCTGGCCTGCCGCCGCGGAGACCATATCAACTGCACCAGCTACGCATTCTCCGGCTACTTCGGCTTCACGCCGACGGCCACCAAAATGTTGGACCGCTACCCCTACGGCGGACTGGCCGAGTACATGATCGCCCCGCAGTATGCGCTGGTTAAACTGCCGGACTCGGTCAGCTTCGAACACGCTGCCCGATTCGGCTACCTTGGCACCGCGTACTCCGCGCTGCGTAAGGCCAACGTCGGGACCGACACCACCGTGCTCATCAACGGCATCAGCGGAACGCTCGGCCTCGGCGCCGCCCTGTACGCACTGGCCCTCGGAGCCACACAAATCCTGGGCACGGGACGTGACCGCACCCTGCTGGAAAGAGTCCGTGCCCTGGCGCCCGAGCGGATCCAGACGTTCTCCAGCCTCGACGGACCGATCGATGAATGGGTTCACAGCGTCACGGGCGGCGGAGTCGACGTCCACATCAGCGCCCTTGGCCCCGGCACACCGCACGATCCCTTCATCCAGGGGATGAAATCCCTGCGCCGCGGCGGAAAGGCCGTCAACATCGGCGCGACCGCCGGGGATGTCCCCATCGACGTCCACCATATGATGGACCAGCAGCAGCAGCTGATTGGCTCCGTATGGTTCACCGCAGGGGAGGGCCAGGACATGGCAGCCATGGCTGCCAACGGCATGGTCGACCTGTCCATCTTCGAAAACGTGGTCTACCCGCTGGCAAAGGTCAACGACGCAATCAACGGCATCGAGAACCGTCACGGCGGTTTCAGCAACTACATCATCAGCCCGAACGAAAAGTAGGACAACGCCATGACGGCCAACGAGCTGCAGTTCGATCCCGCCCGCACCGCACTGGTAAACGTGCACTGGCAGCGGGACATTGTGACCACTGAAGGGGCGTTCGCCCCCTTCTTCGCCGAGGCCGTCCAGCGGCACGGCGTCATTGACAGCACCCGGAGTCTAGTCCAGGCCGCCAGGGAAGCCGGTGTCCCGGTTATCTGGGCGCGCGCCGCCTTCCAGGCCGGCTACCCCGAACTCATCATGAACACCGGACTCAGCCATGCCATCAAGGACCTGAACGCCCTCGTGGAGGGAAGCCCCGGTGCCCAGATCATTGAGGAACTGACTCCGCTGGATACCGAACCGGTGGTCAGCCACCCCGGTACTTCCGCGTTCCCGGTCACGTCCTTGGATTCGATCCTGCGCCGCCTCGGAGTTGAAACGGTGCTCTTCACCGGTGTGGCCACCAACATCACGGTCGAAGGAACTGCCCGGGACGCCGTGAATCTCGGATACCACGCCGTCATCGTCTCGGACGCCTGCGCTGCGGCAACGGATGCCGCACACGATGCGACGCTTGAGACCTTTTCGCTGCTGGGGCAAATAGCCACAGTCGACGAAATCCGCGCCGCGCTGCAGGGCGTCACGGCACAACCAGTTGGCTCGGCCTCTTAGCCCGTCCCTTCACCCCCTGCCGTGTTCTACCGTGCGGTCCCCGGCTGGGGACCGCACACCCATCCGCTGCTTCACACCGTCGAAGGAAGAACATGCCCAAAAATCGAAGCAGGTCCTCAGCAATGACGCTTGGGGCCACCACCGCACTGCTCCTCTCCCTGGCCGCCTGCGCAGGTTCCTCCGCAGGCCAGCCAGACCAAGGCCTCGACAACGCCGGCCAGCAGGCGCTGTCTCAAGCCAAAGACTTCGTCGAAAAGTCCCAAGCAAAGGTCACAGACGTGACACTGGCTTCCAACTCTCCCGCCATCGCCAAGAATAAGTCCATCATCGTCATTCCCTGCACCTACGCGGCAGATGGGTGCAAGCGGGTGGCCGACTCCGTGCAGGAGGCCGGCAAGACGCTGGGCTGGGACACCCGCATGATCGACCCTGCCGGGGACCCTGAAAAGATGCGTCAGGCCATCCGCACAGCCATGCAGCTCAAAGCCGACGGCATCGTGCTCGGGGCAATCCCGGAAATTCTCGTCAAGGACGACGTTGCCCTCGCCCGGGCCGCCGGAATCAAGGTCGTCAACGCCATGGAACCCAACTCCAAGGAGTTCGCTGATGCCCAAACAGGCACGGACAACGTCCAAGCCGGCCGCATGAACGCCGCCCTGCTCACCGTTGAAACAGGAGGCCACGGCCGCGTCGTCACTATCAATGATCCCCAGTTCCCCGCCGTCATCGGTTGGCATAAAGGCTTCACGGAAGGACTGAAGGAATTCTGCCCCTCGTGCACAATCGTCAAGGAAATGGAGTTCCAGTTGTCCGGGCTGCAGACCACTCTTCCCCAGGAGTTCCAGGCCACCCTGACTGCGAATCCCGATATTAACGCGGTCTGGGCAGCATACGATCCTGTCGTCGCGGCGATCAACCCCGTCATCGAACGCTCGTCCAATCCCGACATCAAGATCGTGTCCCACAACGGGGACCCGTCCTCCCTGAAAGACCTTCAGGCAGGGAACAAGCCGGTCCTCGGCTCCGTCGGGTATTCCATCGAATGGATCGCCTACAGCGCGGTAGATCAAATGAACCGTTTGTTCAGCGGTCCCCTCGCTGACGCCGACCGGCAGCGGACGGTGCCGAACAAGCTGATCACTTCCTCGAATGTCACTACGGTGCCTTGGGATGGCGACGCTGACTGGAAAAACGCGTTCCTCACCGTCTGGAAGTCGGCCAAGTAGCAGCCGGCCCGGATCCAGGACACCAAGATGACCAACTACGCCGTTGCATGCGAAGGCCTGAGTATCTCCTTCGGTGCCACGAAAGCACTTAAGTCGGTGACTACCGGCTTCGAACGCGGAAAGATCACCGCCCTGCTGGGCATGAACGGTTCCGGCAAATCGACGCTGATCAAGATCCTCGCCGGCATATACCGACCCGACCCCGGCTCCCGGATCACCATCGGGGGCTCCCCGATTACCGGACACCTGACCCCAAAGCGCGCCCATGCCTTGGGGCTGCGATTCCTCCACCAGGAAGTCGGACTGGTAGGGCCCCTGACGATATCGGACAACTTCGCCATGGTTGGGCGCTTCAGAGCCCCCTTCGCACTGGGTCCCATCGCCCAACGGGAGCAGGACGAATATGTCACCCAGGTCCTGCAGCGTTTCGACCTGCCAGTTCACCCGCAGACCAAAGTCGCTGACCTGAGCCCGACCTTGCGGACCATGGTCGGGATGGCTCGGGCGTTCCAGCATGATGGCGAAGACGAGGACGTGTTCGCCAGGAACGTTCTGGTCTTGGATGAACCTACGGCATCACTTCCCGCTGATGAAGTCCACGCAGTCATGGCCACCGTTGAACGACTCCGCGACCACGGGGGCACGGTTGTCTACGTCAGCCACCGCACAGAAGAAGTCAGGCGGCTGGCGGACAACCTCATCGTCCTTCGGGACGGGGAACTCGTCGTGGAGGAGGCGGTAGCAGAATTGCAGATCCCGGACATTGTCTCCAGGGTCGTAGGACAAACCATCGCGGCCAAAGAACCACGCCGGACCGACCTCAGCGGGACACCCGTCGTGCTCGAAGTCAATAACCTCCGAGGAACCACGCTCCAGGACGTAAGCCTGCAAGTCCGGGCAGGTGAAATTCTTGGCGTGGCAGGGCTCGTCGGATGTGGGCGGAGTGAGCTGATCCGGCTGCTCTCCGGCGCGCAACGCCCGCACCAGGGAACCATGCAGCTTAACGGCCAGCCGTACCAACCCACACACCCGGGAACTGCCGTGAAGCGGGGCGTCGTTTCCGTGCCACAGGACCGCAGGGTCGAAGGATGCATTCTCGGCATGGCAACCACCGATAACCTGACCATGGGCAGCCTGGACACCTTCTTCAAGGGCGGACTCCTGCGCCTGAAATCCGAATCCCTTTCGGCCCAAGGTCTTGCCGCGACCTACCAGGTCAAGACCGGGGACATCCGGTCCCCGATCAGCACCCTCTCTGGCGGTAACCAACAGAAGGTTGTTATTGCCAGAGCAGCCAGCCGGGCAACGGAGGTGCTCCTGCTCGACGAGCCAACGCAGGGCGTCGATGCCTTGGCCAAGCAGGAAATTTGGAACATCATCCGCGGATTCGCAGCCACCGGAAAAGCCGTCATCGTCGCATCAACGGACTTCGATGAGTTCGTTGGCCTGTGCGACCGCGTCATCGTCCTTGACCGCGGAGCCATTGCCGCCTCCGCATCCGGCCCCGACGAAATCACCGAAAAACAGCTTGCCCTCCTCTGCGCCGGCGCCGACCAATGACGTCCGGCAGCCCATCACCCTCCACGAAAAGGATCACCACAGCAATGGTTTCCACCATGACGAAAGCCCGGCCGACGCCGGGCCAGGCACGGACCCGACCAGGACCGAGCGCATTTCTTACCCGCTACGGCGTTATCGTGTTCCTGGTTCTCCTCGTCGCCATTTTTGCGCTGCTTATGCCCCGGACCTTTCCGACGTCCGGGAACCTCACGGCAATCGTCGCAGACCAGTCCATACCCATTATCCTGGCCCTGGCTGCTATCCTTCCCCTGGCCGCCGGTGAATTTGACCTCTCCATTGCAGCGGTTCTGGGCTTTTCCTCGATTCTCTCCATCGCCCTGTCGAACGCCGGGGTGCCTCTGCCGCTGGTACTGGCAGGGACTCTCATTTTCGGCCTGCTGGTCGGAGCCGTGAACGCCTTCTTCATTGTCAAAATCGGCATCAATGCCTTCATCGGAACGTTGGCAATGGCCACCATCCTTGCCGGCTTAAACTTGTTGCTGACCCGCGGATCATTGATGACCCTTGAATCCCAAGAATTCGCGAGGCTCACGTCCGTCCCCGGCTCCCGGACCCAGGTCGTCATCGCGTACGCCCTCGTTCTCGTTCTTGTCATCTGGTATCTGCTGGAGCGCACACCTTTCGGCCGCTATCTCCGGGCCACGGGCATGGGTCGCCCGGCAGCCCGACTCAGCGGCGTAAGGACAGAACGCTATCTCACCGCATCCTTCGTGCTGGCAGCGCTGCTGGCCTCCTTTGCCGGATTCCTGCTGGCATCCCGGTCCGGAAGCGCACCGCCCACCCTGGGGCCGGAGTTTTTGTTGCCGGCCTACGCAGCAGCATTCCTGGGGGCAGCAACCATACGGCCGGGCTTCTTCAACGTATGGGGCACAGTCGTCGGAGCATTTCTACTTGCCGTGGGCAGCAACGGCCTGACTCTAATGGGCGCCCAAACCTGGGTAGCGAACGTCTTCAACGGAGTAGCCCTGCTCGCAGCAGTATCTGCCTCCGTGATCGTGGCCCGCAGAGGGGTCAACGGCCGCACTTAACCGGCCTCAGGTGCCCCCCGATGTACGCCCCCTACGGGGACTGCCATCCGTTTGCTGGCACCACACCCGGATTCAGGTGCAAAGAAAGCGGTCCCAGGGCCTGGTTGCCTGGGACCGCTTTCCTGTGTGCTCTAGCTTCCTCCGGGACCAAGGAGCGGGCCAGGACCAACCCCCGCCATCCGAACCTGCTGCGGACGGCCGCTTCGCTAAGCATTCGGCCCCAGCTCACCGCGTCCAGGCAAAGGCGGACCCTGGCTCCGTATCGTCGGCGCCTGCCCCGCCGCCTGCAGGCCAATCCGTTGATCAGAACATCCGGACCCTACGGCGATCAGGTGTCAGGCAGCTTGCCTGCCGGGGGAGTGCCCGTAGAAAAGAACGACCCTGGTGGCGAGGCTGAAGCTGGATCCGGTGGCGGGATGGTTCCGTCAAGGGCATGATTTTCTGCGCCGGCGGGGGCATCGGGACGGCACGGGTTATGGCTGCCCTTTACTGCAGCGTTGAGAGCAGCAGGCCGCACCCGGCAGATCAGCTGGTTGAGTCCGGGGAAAGGGTACCCGGTTGGAACACGGCGTGGGGAGACCGGGGTTCGTGGAACGGGGACCATGCGCTGCGGGTGGCCCCACGGGGAGCTATGTCTCGGGTATCAGGGGGACTGTAGGCCACTGCGGCGGTAGGCGCGCCTGGCCAGTGGGCCGGTCAGGAAACGAAAAAGGGCAGAGGCAAAAGCGTCGTTGAGGGCCTTGCGCGAGAATGTTGCGGAGAATTCGGTGTAGTGCTGGACGGTGTCCGGGAGGGGGCCGACGACTGTCGCGTCGGGGACGAGCATCAGTTCACTCAACTGATGGATGGCTATGTCAGCCCGCCCGTCAAGGAGTGCATAGGCGGTGGGGCCCTGGTCAACGATTGTAGATCGGGAATTCACCTGATCGGCTATGGCCAGTTCACGAAGCAGGCGGGAGAAGTAGACTCCGCTCGGTCCATTCCGGGAATACGCGACGGAGCGTGCGGTTGTCAGCGTGCTGATGAGCCCGTCAACTGAACCAATATCGGGGCTGCTGGCGTCCGGAGGCACGGCGACCCCTATTCCGGACTTCGCGACCGGCTTGCCCGATGGAAGGTCGAAGACGTCAGAGGAAGCAGAAGCTTCCAGTGACCCTGTCATTCCTACGAAGATCCCGGGCCGCGCGCCGGCTTCGATCCGCTGCAGGAGCAGGCCGGTCGGTTCGAAAACGACGTCTACGAGCGTTCCGGTTGCCCTTATGAATGCGGGGAGGATTTGCTCTTCTACTGCCTTTCTTAGGGCCACAGCACAGAACAGCGATAGGGCGGCGCCGGGCGCGGGGTCCGACCCCGCCCTATTGCGCGGTGCGCTGGTTGTTCTCATCTCATGTATGAACTGGGGCAAGGACGATGTCAAAGCGTGTGCGGGCCCAGGACTGGTTGTTCGCGTTCCGACCGTCGGGCGTGGGGGTGCCGGGGGGCTGCGTTTCGAATTTCTTGATCAGTGAATCCTTGACGCCGAACACGGAGTCGCCAATTTCGATTTGAGGGTCTCCCTCGACGAAAATGTGTGTTACCAGGGGGCGCAGGCCGTCAGCGGTAACCATGAAGTGGAGGTGGGACGCGCGCACGGGGGACCGGCCCACGGCCTCGAGCATTTTACCGACAGGCCCGTCGTGTGGGATGGGGTAGGGGGTCGGGGTGAGGCCCCAGAACGCGTACTTCCCGTCCTGATCGGTTTTCAGATGGGCGCGTCCGGCCACGCGCTCGTCGCTGTACTGGACGTCGTAAAGGCCGTCTTCGTCCGCTTCCCAGACCTCGATACGTGCGCCGGGAACAGCACGCCCTTCGGTGTCGGTGACGGTGCCTTCAACCCAGCAGGGCTGGCCATTGGCACCTCCGGCAATGTCCCCACCGATCGGGATTTCGGGCGCGTCGGCGATGAAGAACGGTCCAAAGACCGTAGCTTCGGTCGCGCCCTTGTATGCCTGGTTGTTCATGGCGATGGTCTGCATGGAGGCGCCGAACACATCGGAGAGAAGAACGAATTCCTGGCGTTTGTCGTCGGTGATATGGCCGGCAGCGGTGAGAAACTCGATGGCGGCGTTCCACTCATCCTCGGTGAGGCGCACTTCGCGGAGAAAGTTGTGCAGGTGCCTGGTCAGGGACTGCATCAGTTCCTTCAGTCGTGGGTCCTCGGCTTTGTCGAAGGATGCGACGACGGTGTCCACGAGTTGTTGCTCGACAGCAACCTGCTCGGCGGAAATCTGCTGTGTTGATGGCTCGGTGGTCATGTCGGTTTCCTTAAAGTCCGGGGGCCGTACCGGAGTAGGCGGAGCGGAGCAGTTCCTCAAGGTTTTCCTCGTTGACTGGGCGTGGATTGGAGTCGGGGATTGCGGGCAGGATTAGCTTGACCGCTTCGGCGATGTTTTCCTCAGCCAGGCCGTGGTCTTTCAGGGCCTTGGGGGCACTAAGGGTTTCACACAGGGAGTTGAGTCCCTTGAGGGCGTCATCGGTTCCGAAGGCTGCGGCGATCCTGACCTCGGCGTCCGGTGCGTAAGGTGCGTTGAATGCCAGCACATAGGGCAGGACAGTGGCATGTGTCTGGGCGTGGGGCATGTTGTAGGCCCCGCCGAGGACGTGGCATATCTTGTGGTGCATCCCTGAGCCGGCGGAAGCAAAGGCGACCGCGGAAAGGTACGCCCCGTATAGGGCCTGTTCCCGGCCCAGAAGGCTGGACGGGTCGTCTTTGATCAGCGGAAGGCCCTGGTTTAGCGCGCGGATTCCCTCCGCGGCCAGCGCCTGATTAATCGGGTCAGCACGCGGAGCCCACATCGAATCGACACAGTGGGCCAATGCGTTCAGGCCTGAAGCGACGGACAGATCCACGGGAAGAGAGAGCGTGAGGGCTGCGTCGTAAATTACGGTGACAGGCAGTACTTTGTCGTCCACACCGGTGGTTTTCCGGGACGCTTCCGTCAGCCCCCAGACGTTGGTGGCTTCGGACCCGGCATAGGTGGTGGGGACGGCGATGATGGGCAGCCCCGTGGTCATTGCCATGGCTTTGGCCAAGCCCGTGGTTGAGCCGCCGCCGACACAGACCAGCAAGTCAATGCCCATCTCCGCAGCCGTCGAGCGCGCTTTTTCTGCCTTCTCGATAGGTACATGGGGTGCAACGTCGTCGTAGAAGGACGCGACGTCGATGCCTGTTGCTACGTCCGCGGCAATTTGCGCCTCGTATTCAGAAGCAATCACCATGACGCGCTCGGATCCCAGCCGGGATACCTCTGCGGCGAGGTTGTCAGCTGCCTTGCCGTAGCCGAACAGCACACGCTGCCCTAGGGTTACATGTTCAAACGTAGGCATCAGACCAACGCCTCCTTGGCTGCGAGTTCGGCGTCGTGGCCATAGAGCCAGCCGTTGCTGACCAGGGGGTCGCCCTGGGCCAGGGTGTCGTCGCGCTCTCGCTGCTCGGGTCCGTCAGGCAGGTGGTTTATGTGTTTTCGGGCGCGGCTGAGCTGCTGGATCTTCGTGGTCCGGCTGATACGAACCTTTTCATAGGTTCGCAGGGCGCGGGCAGGGTCCTCCGGGTCGTCGGCCAAGCACTGAGCGAGGGCGGCTCCGTCTTCGATGGCCTGGGCAGCCCCCTGGGCGAAGAAGGGGAACATCGGATGCGCTGCGTCACCAAGGAGGGAGAGCCGGCCATAGGACCATTGCGTCAACGGTTCACGGTCCAGGAGTGCCCAGCGTCCCGGGGTTCCAGCTGCCCGGATCAGTTCCGTGAGCCGGGGATCCCAGCCGTCAAATTCGGCGAGCAGTTCATCGACAGTCGATTTCGTGCTCCAGGATTCCGCGGTGAAATCGCCGGCGGGGCCGAAAGCCACGATGTTTACTGCGCTGCCGCCAGAAATGGGATAGTGCACCAGATGGTGGTCCGGGCCGATCCACAAGGTCTGGGCTGCCCGACGTGCAAATTCAGGTGCATCTTCCATGGGCACGATCGCCCGGTACGCGCACAGGCCAGAATATTCTGCGGCGCCGGAGCCAGCAATCGCGTTTCTCACCACTGAGTGGACTCCGTCGGCACCGATGAGGACGTCTGCATCGGCGGTGCTGCTATCATCAAATGTTAGCCTCGCGCCGTTGTCATGTGGGTGAACTTCCACGCAGCGTTTGCCCAGGCGCAGCCACTCGGACGGGACCGCCGCCTTAACAGCATCCAGCAAATCTGCGCGGTGGGCCACATAGGTTCGTTCGCCGTAGAGTTCCTCGCACCTGCCCGTGAGCTGCTCTGACGAGAGGACTGCGCCATCCTCCCAGCGGCGGAATTCCCATCCCACCTCCAAGGGCACGGCTGTTTCCAGGAACGCATCGATATGGCCGAGGCGGCGTATCAGGCGTACAGCGTTGGGGGAGACAACGAGGCCAGCTCCAACAGCGCCCAACTCCGGGGCCTGTTCGTAAACTGTCGCAGTAAGACCGGCACGGTGCAGGAACCCTGCTGCTGCCAGCCCGCCGATCCCGCCACCCAGAATGACAATACGGGGACCTTCCGGCTCCGCTGTCCTGTTCGTTTCAGTACTCATGGTTATTGCCTTCCGGAGGGAGTATCACATCGCCAACACTCGGTGCTGTGGGGTTGGATCCATAGTCCATGCCCCTCGAGCTCGTGGGAGGATAATGTCCACTGAACAAACAATTGTCGGTGAAGCCACCGTCCCCAGGAGGGCCAATGCCGCTCAACACCGAGCCCGGGCGCAGCGTGGCCTCGCGCCTGAGCGCCGTTCTTTTTTCCTTCAGGTCCGGCGGTGAAAGCCTGACCCTTGCCGACCTCACCCGCCGCACCGGCATGCCCCATCCCACAGTGCGGCGGCTGGCACTGGAGTTACTCTCCGAAGGCCTGCTGGAGAAGACCGACGACGGTAAGTACGTCATCGGGATCCGGGTCTGGGAACTGGGCACACTTGCCCCCCGAAGTCTTCCCCTTCGCACAGTCGCCTTGCCGTTCATGGAGGATCTTCACGGTGCATTGCGGCAACATGTCCAGCTGGCGGTGCTCGACGGCCTGGAAGCTGTAGTTGTCGAGCGGATGTCCGCATCCAAGGCGCTCGGGCTGGTTTCCCAAGTAGGAGGTCGCCTGCCGCTGCACAGTTCAGGTGTAGGTAAGGTCCTTCTGGCGCACGGCGGTGAGAGCCTGTTTCAACAAGTCACCTCGGCGGGCTTACAGGCATACACGCCAACGACAGTCACTGACCCCGCGAAGCTTCGAACTGACTTGGGCGAATACCGGCGGAAAGGATTTGCTCTGGTGAACCAGGAGACGAGTCCGGACGCGCAATCCGTTGCGACGGCCATCCTTGGCGCCTCCGGAGAGTGCGTTGCTGCGCTCTCTGTCGTTGTTGCAGCCGGAACAGTGAACCTGAACTCAGTTGTGCCGGCCGTGGTGGCTGCCGGCCGAGGGATCTCCCGCGGACTTGGAGCTGCAATGTCCCGGCGCACCCAGTAGCAAGCCCCAACAAACAAAGTCCGGCATACGGGGAAAGGCCCGAGTAAAAGCTGCACCGGATGCTTGCGGCCTCCTCCCTTAAGGACAAGATTGTGGCCGCCGCCAACTGGTGGGCAAGAAGACAGCACGCGACGGCTCTAAGAAAACTGTTCGTTGAATGAACATGCGTATTTTGAGTGGGGCTCGTCACGGCACGCTGGACCCACCTATCGCTTGCACCGACGTGGTCGAGGAGATCCCAAGTGCACGCGGGACGTCCCAAGTTACGGGACTCCTTCCATGTCCTTTCCCAGCCCGAAGGAACCACATGTCACCGAAGACATCCCCGACCAACGGAGTCCGTACCGGCCCAATGAAGGTTGCGATGGCAAGTTTCATCGGCACGACAGTCGAGTACTACGACTTCTTCATCTATGGAACAGCAGCAGCGCTGGTGTTCCCGAAACTGTTCTTCCCCGAAGCCGGCCCACTGATGGGCACGTTGCTGTCCTTTGCTACCTTCGGCGTAGGATTCCTTGCCCGCCCTCTCGGAGGCATCGTGTTCGGCCACTTCGGTGATCGGGTGGGGCGGAAGAAGATGCTCATCATTTCCCTGATCGGCATGGGCGCCGCAACGTTCCTGATGGGCCTCCTGCCCGGCTATGCAGAGATCGGCATCTTCGCACCCATCCTGCTGACCGTCCTGCGCCTCTTTCAAGGGTTCTGTGTGGGCGGTGAATGGGGAGGAGCCACTCTTATGGCCGTGGAACACGCGCCGAAGGGCAAGAAGGGCTTCTATGGAGCGTTTCCCCAGATGGGCGCACCTGCCGGCGTAAGCCTTGCTACTGTCGTCTTCCTCGGTGCCACCCAACTGCCCGGCGACCAGTTCCTCGCCTGGGGCTGGCGGCTGCCGTTCCTCGTCAGTGCGGTCCTGGTCGTTGTTGGCCTGGTCATCCGCCTCACCGTCGCCGAAAGTCCCGCATTCGCAGCAGCTCGTGAGAAGAAGGAACTGGTGAAGCTCCCGATCAAGGAAGCCTTCCGTCGGCACCCCAAGGAAATCTTCCTCGTCGCCGGCACCTACCTCAGCCAAGGCGTTTTTGCTTACATCACCATGTCCTATCTGGTGAACTACGCGACCTCCATCGTCAAGATCGACCACACCACCGTCTTGCTCGGAATCTTCGTCGCCGGACTAGTGGCTGTCATCCTTCTGCCGGTCTTCGGCGCCCTCTCCGACACCTACGGTCGCAAAACCATGTACCTCATGGGAGCGGTAGCCATGACGGTCCTCATCGGACCGGCATTCATGCTCATCAATACCGGCGTCGCTGCCAACTTTATCCTTGCCGTGGTGCTGATCTTCGGCATCGCCATGTCGCCCACCTCAGGTGTAACCGGCTCGTTGTTCTCCATGGTCTTCTCCCGGGAGGTTCGCTACACCGGAGCGTCGGTGGGTTACACCATCTCCCAGATCTGCGGATCCGCGTTCGCCCCCACAATTGCAACTGCCCTGTTTGCCGCCACTCAGTCCAGCGATGCGATCGTTATCTATCTCCTTATCGTCTCGGCTATCTCCATCACCTCCGTTGCACTGCTGCCAGGCGGCTGGGGACGCAAAGAAGCAGCCCGGCAAAACGGTGAAGATTTGGACATCAAGCGGACCGCTAGCTGTATTGACAGCGTGGGGGCAGAGGCCTGACAGGATGGCAGGACAGACGACACATCCTGGGCCTTCTTGGGGACGTCCGGCTCATGCCCCCCGGAGCTGCGGAGGTTGAAACCATCATCAGCTCCGGACAGGCAGCTGGCTGGGGCGTAGGCGTCCTGGAAATGGCACGCGCCATTAAGGAAGGGCAACCGCACCGGGCTTCGGGATCCCTGGCTTATCACGTCCTCGCGTAGCGGAATCTTCACCGAAGTCCGCAGCACAACCGAGCGGTCCCAACTCCTCCCACCCGGCTGGGACCCATACCAACGGACCCTCATCAGTTCAGAACAACGCAGCTTTTAGACCAGAACAAAAGGTCACGGCCCGCAAGCCAGGTCTCCGGGACCTCGTTGTCAGCCGGTAAACCATTTGCCGGTCTTCCTCTCCAATGTCAAAGGCCGATAACCGTGATTCCGTGAACCTGTGAGGGGGGCAGGGCCGCTGATTGTTGAGCGCATGAAGTCGTCATGGGCGGGAGGGTTCCGATAAACGGTCCTTTCCATTTGGTCCTGGTGCTAGTGTGCGATCCAAGAGTTACGCATGCTTGGTTTCTGTGGGGAGTTGCCGTGGATGGAATTGTGCAGCCTGGCCGTTGGTCCCGAACAGCGGTGATCATTGAGGATGAGGCGGATATCCGGGCTGCTTTGGCGGAGATTTTCACCGCCGCCGGGTTTTCGGTGCATACTTTCGACTCTGGCGTTGAAGGCGTTGAAGGAGTCCGCGCCGCACAGCCTGACGTAGTCACCTTGGATCTGGGGTTGGCTGACATTGATGGTTTTGAGGTGGCCCGCAGGGTGCGGCTTTTCAGCGACGCCTACATCGTGATGTTGACCGCCCGGACTCAGGAACTGGACACGCTTCTTGGACTTGAGGCAGGGGCTGATGATTATGTCACCAAGCCCTTCCGGCCGCGGGAGCTCCGGTACAGGGTCGAGGCGCTGCTGCGACGTCCACGTGCACGGGCCGGCAGCCGCATAGCCGCATCCTTCGTCCAGCCGCGGCTCGTTGCCGACGACGGGGCGTCGACGCCGCCCCCGGAGATCCTGGAACATAACAATGTGCGGATGAATGTTGAAGGCCATAGTGTCTCGTTGGACGGTAACGAGGTGGGTTTGACTCGTTCGGAGTTTGATTTGCTGCATGCCTTGTTGAAGGCTGCCGGAAATGTTCTCACCAAAGAGGAACTCACGGATATTCTCCATGACCAGCCCGGTGCTGATGCCGGGTATTGGAGTGACTCCGACGGTCGCGCGCTCCACGTCCACGTGACCAACCTTCGCCGTAAGCTTGGCGACTCGGCCGCGACGCCGCGGTGGATCGAGACTGTCCGCGGCGTCGGCTACCGCCTCGCCCCACGGCGGTAGCAGCCTTATGGGTCCTGTTCCCAAAAGCACCCGCCGGCTTTAAGCACGTCCTCAACCGACCTCACCAGTGCCGGTTCTTCGCGTTCGTGTCCGCTATCAGCTTCGCGGGACAACCTGTCTAAGGATTCCTTTTCAGCTTCCACCTGCACATAAGAGGCGCACCGCTCACGAGCGCAATTGTTGCGGGGCAGGTGCCGCCCCATGGTGAAGGGCATCGATGCGGGTTCTGAGGGTGCATAAGTTGAATGGCTTGAGGAGGTAACCGCTTGCTCCTGCCGTCAAGGCATCTTCGACCTGTCCGGGGTCGTTGCTGGCGCTGATAACCAGGATCGGGGCGTCGGTGGTTTCGCGGATTGCCGCGGTGACGGCTGCGCCACCGAGATGGGGTAGCCCCAGATCGGTGGTGATCATGGAGGGCCGGTGCTCGGTCACGGCTTGGACTCCGGCCGGACCGGTTGTGGCGATGTGAACGGTGTAGCCCATGGTTTCGAGCACGGTCCCGATCAGTTGGCCGAGGTCCGGGTCGTCCTCGATGACGACGGCGAAGGGATTGTTCATGGGGATGCCTGGTTCGTCGCTGAGGTGGGTGCCGGTGTGGGGGAGACCGGTACGGCGAATTGGAGGGTGAGGGTATCGACCACCGTCTGGCGGGTATACGTACCGCTGTGGGGGGATGTTTCGGTGAGCAGGTCGAAGGTGAAGAGGACCCGCGTGCTGACCGCGGAGGCGTCCCCGGGTATGACGATGCTGGATGTGTAGGAATGGGGTGCGTCGACGGCGAAGTCTCCGGTGTCGTTGGCAAGGGTCGTGCTTGTGGAGTCGATGCGGGCGTTGAAGCGGGTGACCTTGATGGTGGTCTTCTCTGTTGACCCTGTGACTGTGGCGCTGAGCCGGATGACCGGGGACCTTTCAGCGGTCCAGGTGCGTGGGTTCTCGTCCGTCCAGTAGTCGATGACGAGTTGGTTGCCGGCCGCGCCGAGTTTGTGGGTGAGCGCGCCGCTGGCCATCTCACCGGTAATTGTCGGTGTGGCGGGTGTGGTGGGCTGTGGTTCGGGGGCGGGTGTGACTGCTGCGGCCGGTTCAACTTGCTCGGCGGCCGGGGCGCCGGTCGGTCCGGGCAGGCCCGGGATGGAGCATCCAGATACAGTCAGGACGATCCCTATGAACAGGACCATGAGCGCTTTGGAGGCAAGGGTGGCGTGTTTGGGAGTGCGGTGCCGGGGGCTGCCGGTGGTGTCCATGGTTCTCCTTCGAAGAGCTGGCGGGGTGACTGGCCCGGGTTAGGCGTGGAAGCCGCGGTGCCCGCGGAGTGCTTTGCGGAGCATGAAGGCGGTCTGGACCATGGTGGTGATGTAGAGGACGGGCCAGCCCACCGAGAGGATGGCTGACTGGACGTTCACGGGCATGTTCAGCCAGGCGAACACGAGCCCCGCTGCGATGACGGCCAGCACGATGGCGGGCATGAGGTGCGCTGAGCCGGCCCCTCGTTCGGCGCGAGCCTGGGCGGCCCAGTTGTCCGTTTCGTTCCGGGCGAAGAACTTGGACCAGGCTCTGACGAAGTGACCCATCCGCAGCCACAGGTACGCCTCGGCGGGGAAGCCCAGCAGGGCGAAAGCAATGTCGTGGCCGGTCTTGCCTTTAATGGACAACGCGATGCGAAGATTCAGGATGATCGCGACGACTGGCGGGATCAGCCAGACCGGGTAGAACACGTAGGCGTGGATGCTCAGCGAGGCGGCCAGGAGCATCAGGAAGGAGATGCGGGTGAGGATGTTGACGACCATGGAGATGTTCTCGCTCCACCTCAGCCGAAGGTTCGGGTGCAGGGGCTGGCCCGGGGTGTTGCTTCGCTGTCCGGGCCACATCAGGTCGATGGCCCCGTAGTTCCACTTCACCTGCTGACCATCCAAGGAGCGGAGGGTGGTCATGCCACCGACAGCGGCGCGGGCACGGGCGGAGATTTTGGTGGCGTACCCGAGATTCTTAATCTGCAAGGACAACAAAGAGTCTTCCACTTCCGAGTCTTTGACCCAGGGTGTGGCCTGCCGGTTCTCGACCATGACGTTTTTCAGGGCCTCCATGGACAAGAGGGAGAACTGCCCGCCCAGGACCGCCATGTTCCGTCCGCGGAGCAGGTTGTCCATGTTGAAGGCGGCGAATTGCGCGCGCTGGCCGGCGGTGAGAAACGCTGCGGTGAGGCTCTGCTTCTTTTCCATCTCGGCGACGGTGTAGATCGCTGAGATCCCGCCGATGCGTGGGTCACTGAGGATCTCCTTCTCCAGATGCTCCACGGCGTAAGGGTCAGCTACCGTGTCACCGTCAACTCCGAGGAAGTAGTCGAAGTCGTCGCAGACCTGGGCGAACCCGTAGTTCAGCGCCCCGACTTTCTTGTCCTTGTTCACGCCGATGTCGTGAACGAAGACCTCGGTCAGCTGAGTCAGGTCCCGGTAGGTGCGCTCATGTGGGCCGGCGAACTCCCTGGCAATGAAGAACGTCTCGTCATCGGAATTGTTGATAACCACATGAATGACATCCGGCAACCGGGTCTGGTTCAGCAGCGAGGTCAAGACTTCCGCGATCGTCTCTTCCTCGTTATAGGCGGGAATGACGCACGCTATAGGTGCCCGGGAGGTGTTCTGCTCCTGGGCAGTTGGGCGCAGGACGGACAGGTACGGGGTTTCGTGCTGATGATCCGAAACGACGGTCATGACGGCTCTCCACTGATCGATTGGCTAACTGCAACCCAGTCTGGAAAACCACCCTCAAGATCCCACCACGAAACCCGTTAGGAAGTCCTTAAGAGTTTGGAAAGGTGCCTCAAAATTCGCTCAACACTACAAACGAGAGCAGGGGACGCCCACAGGCTTACCCGCAAACGCACCGGCCATTTGAGTCCAGCTTTCCCGCAGCGTCTCGGCGGCAGGCCCCGGGTCCAGCGGCGCCGGTCGCCCGGGTCAGTGATTACTCAGGAGATACCTTTGTCATCAACGGAACGTTGAAGGACCAAGCTCACTACCTCCCGGTGAGCCCGTTCGCAGAAGCCCGGAGCGCTCCGATCAACCCGGCCCATGGATTCCCGTATTGCTGTTGCCCCGCATCCAATCTGATTCCTTGTCGATCCTGATCCCGGACTCCCCGAACATGTCCTCATGGGGACGTTCGGCTTCGTTGATGGCCGCGGCGTGCAGGTCGATTCGTTATGCCCGGCACAGCGAAGCAGGTAGGCCCGTGAAGGCTCGCAGTCACTTCACGACTACGCTCCGGCCATTGGGTCCTCGGGCCCTGACGATCCGGGGGCCGCTGCGGCCCTCGTGCGCTGGTGTCAGAATAGAGCAAAGTTCCATTTCCCTGACAGCGGATCCCAACGCTCCTAGATCCCAACCTGACAGTCCCAGGACAAGAAAAACCCGGCGAGGAAGACCCCGAACGGCCGAAACGGCCCCAAAAACTGCACGCCCTGAGATGCCGCCCCAGCGGGGTCGGCGCATATCGTCACTGCAGCGGGGTGCCGAAGAACTGTTGGACCCTCACCCTCGCGCCAAGTCCTCCCACGTCAACCGGCTTCGACGTCAGGTTGGGGTGTACTTCTAGCTTTCAGATCCGTTGAAGGCGAGGGGACATTTGTTGCGAGTGGAAGCCCTGCACGCTTGGTTGTGAGCCTTTACCGGGTGGAGAGATAGCTGTTCTTTGCAGCCAACGATCTTTACCGCTGTTGACTGAAGGAAACGATGGGCAGGGCGCCGGTGATTAGACACAAATTGTGCTCTCGCAATCAGAAGTGGGCGGGATTCCACGAAGAAGCCAGAGAATGCGAGGTGGTTTGGGGAACCCTGTCAACGTGTATCGATCGGTGGAGGACTGTCGCGCACGTCGGGATGGTCTCATGGGCGTGCGGAGAGTTCCGGTTAGGGCCGCTGAAGGTTTTGCATCTGGGTAATCAGGTCTTGGGCGAAGGCTTTGGGGGGCATTTCAGCGACGGTCATCATTGTCGATGTCCCTTGGGTGCCGGCGATCTGCCAGATTTTATCCATTAGCAGGGCCTTGAGGTGGTTGTTATCCCGGACGCGGAGCCGGACCAGCAAGTCCAGATTGCCGGTGACCAAGTTTACGTCCTGCACCTCGGGGATTTCCCAAAGCTGGGCCATGATTTCGGCGACGTCGCTGCCCTCTGAGGCTGTGACGGATAGAAACACTATTTCCGTGAACCCGACTGCGCTCCAGTTCACTTGGGCGGAGTAGCCCCTGATGACGCCTGTCCGTTCGAGGCGTGCCATGCGTTCGCCGATCGTGGGTGCGGAAACGCCAAGGGTGGCGGCCAGCGTTCGCTGGGAAGCCCTGGCGTCTGTGACCAGTTCCTTGAGCAGGGCCAGGTCGAGCTCGTCCAGGGGTGTTGGCGTGACGGTAGGCGCGGTCACCCGTCGTACGCCCGCGAGAGATGCGCCTTCGCGGTTGATTGTGCTCTGGTCCACGGTGCTCCACCTTTCGGGTCAGCGGCGGCGCCGCCTGGTCAGTCTCCACTGTACGTTCCCTTGACCACCCCAAGCTCATTGGCATTGCCGTGGCGCTTGGAATCGGCAACGGAATAAAGCGGAAAGCATACAAATCTATCCTGTGTAAGCGTGCTGCTTCTTGCATCTTTCATTTGAAAGGCTATGATTAACCTCACTTTACACCCATGACGTCCATCACATGGGTCTGACTTCACTTACATCCTCGCGCGCCGGAGTCCGGCGCGCCCAAACAGCAGGAGATACATAGATGAGTAGTGCTCAACAGTCGTCGGTTGTGGTGGTGGGACCTCGTGCCATTCCTTCGAAGCGCATTACGGCAGGCCTGGGTGGTGGTGTGGCGCTGGAGTGGTACGACTGGAACATCTACGGCCTGATGGCCGCGTTCCTTGCTCCTCACTTTTTCCCTTCTGAGAACCCGGTTACGTCCACGCTCTCGGCCTTGGCGGTTTTTGGTGCGGGCTTCATCGCCCGCCCACTTGGTGCCGTGGTTCTGGGACCGGTCGCCGACCGCGTCAGCCATAAAAGGGTGATGCTTTTGGCCGTCGGTGCCATGTCCGCGACGTCGCTGATTATCGGAATTCTGCCCACCTTCGAGACCCTGGGAGTGTCGGCCGGAGTCGTCCTCCTGATACTTCGACTGGTCCAGGGTATGGCCACCGGCGCTGAAGCCGGCGTGGCCAATGCAGTGGCCATTGAATTGGCCCCAGAGAACGCGAGGGGCCGCTACCTGGGCTTGGTCAACGGGACTTTCCTCCAGGTTGGCATCGTGGGTTCCGGCGTTGTCGCTTTCGCTGTCAGCGCCATGGTTCCGTCCGGAACCATGGCCGAATGGGGATGGCGGATCCCGTTCCTTATTGGTGGTGTCCTGGGTGTGGTCGTCGTGTTCTTGCGCAGCAGCTTGCCCGAGACCCTTTTCGCGGCTGTTGACCACAAGCAGGACCAGCTTCACGAGATCAAGGCAACCACTGGTGGTGTATGGAAGGCGCTGTGGCAGGTGCGGCTGGCGCTGGCGGCCGTTGTCCTGGTTATTGGCGCGATCACCGTCGCCAATTATGCCTGGATCACGGGTCTTCCGGCTGTTGCGAACTCCGTCTATAAAGAGAACCCGACAGGCGTTTTCGGGGTCCTCGTCGCGATGGGCTTGCTGTGGATTGTTGCAGGCCCGTTGGTGGGTCGGCTTTCGGATCGCTTTGGGTCCCCTCGGGTCTTCGTCATCGTCCGGCTCTTACTGATTCCGTCAGTTTTCTCCGTGCTGTTGTACACGGAACCGGGGTTGGGGACGTACGCGATGGTGATGATCGTCGGGGGTCTCGCTGTTGGCCTGAACATGGGTTTGTACAACTACATCGCAACGACGCTGATGCCCAAGAGTGCCCGCACCACTGGCGTCGCCCTGGGTTACGCCCTGGCCGCAGCCATTTTTGGCGGTACGGCTTCCTACCTTGTCGTTTTCCTCCGCCAAAACGATCTTTTCTGGGTCTTCCCGGTTTACGTCGCCGTCCTGTCCCTGCTCAGTGTCATCGTCTACCGGCTTGCCGTGAAGCGCGGGCACCTCTACATCGACCAGTAACCGGCAACCAGCCCCAGCAGAAAACGAGGACACAATGGCAGTGACCGCAGCCGAGAAGGACCCATTGGATCTCACGGGAACCATCGCACGAGACCTCATCCGTTTCGATACCAGCAACTATGGTGATGGACGCTCCAGGGGTGAGGACCAGGCCGCCGGATACGTCGAGGCCTTCCTGCAGCGACTGGGAGTGGAAACGACGTGCTATGAACCCGAACCCGGCCGGACCAGCGTGGTCGCAAGGGTCAGGGGCAGGAACCCGGGACGCGGGGCCTTGCTCGCGCACGGGCACCTGGATGTCGTTCCCGCCGAAACGGATGGGTGGCATGTCGATCCCTTCGGCGGCGAAATACACGATGGTGTGCTTTGGGGCCGCGGGGCCGTGGACATGAAGAACATGAACGCAATGATCCTCGCTTCCCTCGAGGCCATGCTCTCCACCGGACGCACGCCCGATCGGGACCTGGTTCTGGCCTTTCTTGCGGACGAAGAAGACGGCGGGCGGATCGGAGCCCACCATCTCGTGGACAATCATCCTGGACTCTTCGCCGGTGCTACGGAGGCAATCAGCGAAGTCGGCGGATACTCCATCGACATCCGTGGCCGCCGCGCCTACCTCGTCCAAACAGCCGAAAAGAGCCTGATCTGGCTCCGACTCACCGCCACGGGAGAACCCGGCCATGGTTCACGGGTGATCAAAGACACCGCCGTGCTGCAGCTTGCTGAAGCGATCGCCCGGCTGGGAAACCACGAGTGGCCGATCGAGCTTACGCGGACCACCGAAGCCCTGGTCAGTGCCCTGGCTTCGCTCCTGGGAACCCAGGCCTCACCCGGGGATGCGGAATCCATCGTCTTGGCCAGTGGAGCATCCGGCTTCATTCATGGCTCGCTGAAGACCACGGCCAACACCACTGTGATCCGTGGCGGCGCGAAGCACAATGTCATCCCCGCCTATGCCGAAGCGCTCGTCGACGTCAGAACGTTGCCCGGAGGAGAAGACCGGGTTATCAAAGCCATTCAATCGATCGTGGGGACCAATATTCGCGTGGAGGTCCTCAAGCGACTGGACGGCATCGAGGCGCCGAACACGGGCCGGTTGATGGAGACAATGTCCCGCGCGATCCTCGACCACGACCCGGGCGCGACCGTGATCCCCTATCTCATGCCCGGCGGGACCGACAACAAGGCCTTCGCCAAGTTGGGCATAGCAGGATACGGCTTCGTCCCGCTGCAGCTGCCTCCTTCCTTCGACTTTGCCGGAATGTTCCACAACGAGAACGAAAGAGTCCCACTCGAATCGCTATCAAAAGGAACCAGCGTTCTCACCCAGCTCCTCCTGCAGGCATAGCAACGGGCGCGTCAGCAAGAGTGGGGCGAACCCACCGCCCCCAAGCAGCCCTAGAAACCAGACACCACTCGCCGAATCAAATGTAAGCTCATACATCTCCAGTCTTGTCATATGACAGTATTCACGTACACTTAACTTCGTAATATCGATTAAAACCTCCAACAGTCCTTGGTTTTGATCCTCAAACAAGAAAGGTCGGATTCATGACCCAGCTCGACGGTCGCATTGTTCTTATTACCGGAGCCGCCGGCGGTATTGGCTCCGCTGTTGCCCGGACGGTCGTC
Source organism: Paenarthrobacter sp. NPDC090520 (assembly GCF_044769205.1). Taxonomy (NCBI): domain Bacteria; kingdom Bacillati; phylum Actinomycetota; class Actinomycetes; order Micrococcales; family Micrococcaceae; genus Paenarthrobacter; species Paenarthrobacter sp. NPDC090520. The sequence continues at coordinate 14,374 of NZ_JBIVXM010000008.1, read as the reverse complement.
GCGGGCGGCGGCGAGGTCATCCTCCACGACGTCAACGCCGATGCAGTAGCCGCTCTCGCCGCCGAACTCGGCTACGCCGCAACAACGCTCACTGCCAACCTGGCAGATGCCAAGGAAACCGAACGCCTATGGGCGGACGCGCTGGCTGTGCACGGCCGGATCGATGTTCTGGTCAACAACGCTGGTATCTATCCACCGGCCCCGATCGAGGCGCACCTTGAGGACTGGATTTCCGTGTGGGACCTGTCCCTGGCCGTGAACCTGAAGGCGCCGGCCATCCTCTGCAAGGAAGCCGTGAAGACCTACACGGACCAGGAAAAGGGCGGAATCATCATCAACCTTGCCTCACGGGCCGCGTTCCGCGGCGAGGACCCGGACTACTGGCACTACGCCGCCGCCAAGGCCGGTGTTGTGGCGATGACCCGTACCATCGCCCGCCAGAACGGCCGCCAGGGCGTTACCGCCTTCGCTATCGCACCCGGCTACGTTGACACCTCCCTTAACAAGGTCTTCGCTGAAAGCGTCGGCGTTCAGGCAGCAGCCGAGCAGACCGGCCTGGGTGAAGTGGCCCAGCCGCAGGACATCGCCAACGTCATCGCTTTCCTGGCCACGGGCTTGGCCAAGCACGCCACCGGAACCACCATCGACGTTAACGGAGCCAGCTATGTCCGCTAATCCCGTCACACCGAACATGAACGCTGACCTGTTCATCGACGGCGCATGGGTTCGCGGCAACGCCGGCAACCGTCCCAATGTCGACCCCGGTGACGGCTCAACCGTTGGCGCTGTTTCGATGGCCGATTTCGACCAGGTCCAGGCAGCCATCGCCGCCGCGTCGAAAGCGTTTCCCGCTTGGAGCACCATGCTGGCCAGCAGCCGCGGAGAAATCCTGAAGACGGCCGCCCGTCTGCTTGAGCATCGGCTCGATGAGGCCGCGGCCACCATCCTTTTGGAAACCGGGAAGACCCAGGCCGACGCCCGGGGCGAAATCCTTCGCTCGATCCAGACCCTGGCATGGAACGGCGAGCACGCCGGACGCGTCCAGGGAACGATCTTCCCGGGAATCGCCCCGGGCAGCACCCGCCGCTCCACCCCGACGCCATTGGGTGTCGTGGCAGCGATCACCGCATGGAACTTCCCCGCGGTGCTGATCACCCGCAAGCTCGGCGCAGCCCTGGCCGCCGGTTGCACCGTGGTACTGAAGGCATCCGATTTCTGTCCCGCGACCGCCCGTCTCATCATGGACGTCCTCATCGACGCAGGCCTTCCCGCGGGCGTCGTCAATCTGGTCTTCGGGGATTCCGCGGCCGTGTCCGAACAGATCCTGGCAGCCCCGGAAGTCAAGGCCCTGACCTTCACCGGCTCCACCGCTGTCGGCAAGAGGCTCGCTGAACTCGCTGCGCCGAACCTGATCCGCCCGGTCATGGAACTGGGCGGGCACGCCCCGGTGATCGTGTGGGAAGATGCCGACATTGAGCACGTGATCGCCACGACCGCACCAGCGAAGTTTGGCTCCGCCGGGCAGTCGTGTGTGGCACCGAGCCGCTACTTCGTCCACGAGAGCCTGTACCGGGACTTCGTCGAGGCGCTCGTGAAGAAGGCCGAGTCGTACACACTCGGACACGGCAACGAAGAAGGCACCACCATGGGGGCCGTGGCCCACCAGGGACGCATCGACGCTCTGGCGCACCTGGTTCAGGACGCCCGGGACAAGGGAGCAACCGTCGAAGCCGGCGGCGAAACCCTCGACCGGCCAGGCTTCTATTTCCAGCCCACCGTGCTCTCCGACGTTCCTGCCGAAGCGGACATCATGACAGAAGAACCGTTCGGTCCGCTGTGCGCCGTGGTTCCCTTCTCTGACCTGGACGATGCCATCACCCAGGCCAACGCTGCACCGTACTCGTTTGCCGCGTACCTGTTCACGGACACCATCTCGGTGCGCAACACCGTGGTCGCGAAACTGAACGCGTCCAACATCGGCGTCAACCAGACGGCACCGTCCTTGCCGGACGTCCCCCTGGGCGGGTTGGGCAACAGCGGCTATGGCTACGAAGGCGGCCTCGAAGGCATCCTCGCTTTCACCCAACTGCGCCTGGTCAGCGAAACCGCCCACGCCTAAACGTCACGACATCAAAGGAGAAATACCCGTGACTCTTCCCCTGGCAGGAATCCGCATCCTTTCCCTGGAACAATTCGGGGCCGGCCCGTTCGGAACCTCACACCTTGCCGACCTTGGCGCGGAAATCATCAAAATTGAAGACCCCAGCTTCGGAGGCGACGTCGGACGCTACGTCCCGCCCTACGCCGAGGGCGAGGACTCATTGTTCTTCGAAACGTTCAACCGGGGCAAGAAGTCCATCTCCCTTGATTTGAACTCTCCCGCCGGCCGGGAGATCTTCAATAAACTCGTCACCGTCTCAGACGCTGTTTACTCCAACATGCGCGGTGACGTGCCAGCGAAAATCGGCATCACCTACGACGATCTCAAAGAGCTGAACCCAGCCATCGTCTGCTGCTCACTGAGCGGCTACGGCATGACCGGCCCGCGACGGGCGGAGCCGGGCTACGACTATGTCATCCAAGGCCTGACCGGCTGGATGGACATCACCGGAGAACCGGAAGGCCCACCCACGAAGTCGGGCCTGTCGATCGTCGATTTCTCCACCGGCTACGTCGCCGCGCTGGCCCTCATGGCCGGTCTCCACGCCGCCAAGCGGGACGGCATCGGCATGGACTGCGATGTCAGCCTCTACGACACCGCCATCGGCATGCTCACCTACCCAGGAGTGTGGCACCTAAACGCAGGCTTCGAACCACGCCGGACCCGCCACTCAGCCCACCCGTCCGTGGTGCCCTTCCAGGCCTTCGAAGCCTCCGACGGGTGGTTTGTGATTGCCGCAGCCAAAGAGAAGTTCTGGCAGCGCATCACCCAGGTCATCGGACGACCCGACCTGGCAGAAAACCCCCGTTACCGGCGCCTGGCCGACCGGCAGAAAAACTCCGCCGAACTCCTGGAAATCCTCGAAGGCATCTTCATCACCAAGACAGTCGCCCACTGGGTCGGCGCCCTGACCGCAGCCGCGGTCCCGACCGGGGAAGTGAACACGGTAGCCCAGGCCTTCAACGACCCACAGATCAAAGCCCGCGGCATGATCGTCGAGGCAGAACATCCCGTCTACGGCACGGTCAAGACCATCGCCTCCCCGGTGAAGGTCGGCAACGAAACCGTGCACCCGACCCGGGCGCCGCAACGTGGTGAGCACACAGAGACCGTCATCGCCGAGCTGGCTGGATTGGACGCCGAAGCCATCGAAGCAGCCCGCGCGTGCGGGGCTTTCGGCAAAGCCCCTGAACCGGCGGTGATCCCGTGACTGGTGGGTGGGTGGCGAGTGCTGTTGAGCGTCGGGATGTGGTGTCGGTCGCGGCGGCCACTGCGTTGCATGATTTGCTTGATACTGGCGGGCGTGCGCCGAGGCGGGGGGATCCGTTGCCGTTGTTGTGGCATTGGTTGGCTTTCCTGCCTCAGGCCCGTCAGTCTGATCTTGGCCCGGATGGTCATCCGGTCACGGGCGCGTTCCTGCCGCCGACTGGTGGCAGGCAGCGGATGTACGCTGGCGGGCACGTCACGGTCACGAAGCCGCCACGGGTCGGTGATCCGCTGACCCGCAAGTCGAGCGTGACGGATGTTCAGCACAAGTCCGGCCGGTCAGGAGAGCTTATGTTCGTGACCGTCGAACACACCATCACCGGCCCTACCGGTGAACTCGATGACCGCAACGACATCGTCTACAAGAACCCGGTCCCCGCCCCGTCCAGGACCGGCGGGGCAGGGCCACGCAGTGCCGGTGTCACCGATCCGGATACCGGATGGGAATGGGGCCGGACGGTGGACATCGACCCGGCTTTGTTGTTCCGGTTCTCGGCTCTTACCTACAACGCCCACCGCATCCACTACGACCGCGACTACGCAGTCAACACCGAAGGCTACCCGGGCCTCGTGGTCCACGGACCCCTGCAAGCGGTCCTGCTCGCAGACGCCCTGTCCCTGGTGCTGCCCAACCACCGACCCACCAGTTTCACGTTCCGCTCCACCGCCCCGGCCTTCGACAACGCCCCGCTCCAGCTGCGCTACCGCAGCAGCACCGAGCCCGGCGTCGCCGAACTCGCAGCCTTCAGCAACGGCACACAAACCATGACCGCCACAGCGGTCCTCACCCCGGAGGCACGACGGCCATGACCACACCACACACCCCGCGCACCATCGTCGACGTCATCGCATCGCCAGGATTCGGCGGCTTCTTCTTCGACGACCAAGCAGCCATCAAAGCCGGCGCCCGCCGCGACGGCGCCGCCTACGACGGAACCACCCTCACCCCCGGCTACAACGCCGTCCGCGAACCGGCCGAGTCCGTCTCCATCCAACTCGTCCTCGACGATGGCTACATCGCCACCGGCGACTGCGCCAGCGTCCAGTACTCCGGCGTCGGCGGCCGCGAACCCCGCTTCCACGCCGCAGACCTCGCCGAAGCCATCGAAACCCGCCTCGCACCCCTGCTGCACGGGCTCGAAGTCGCCTCGTTCCGCACCGCCGCCGAAAAGGCCGAAGCAGCAATCAACAGCATCGAAGGCCTCGGCCGGGCCGCAGCCTACGGCATCTCCCAGGCCCTCCTGGACGCCGCCGCCCACACCGCCGGACACCACCTCATGGCCCGCGTCATCAAAGACGAATGGGACCTGCCCGGAGCCCTGGCATCGGTACCGGTCTACGGCCAAACCGGCGAAGACCGGTACGACAACGTCGACAAAATGATCCTCAAACACGTCCCCGTCATACCCCACGGCCTGATCAACACCCCCGACCTCCTCGGAACAGAAGGACGCGCCCTCGAAGCGTACGTGACCTGGATCAAGAACCGCGTGCGGCGGCTCAGCACCGACCCCGGTTACCGCCCAGTCATCCACCTGGACGTCTACGGCATGATCGGCCAGGAAGCAGGCGGCTCGATCACCGGCACCGCAGACATCCTCCAGATGCTCGAACGCGCCGCAGACCCGCACCAGCTGCGCATCGAACACTCCATCCACGCCACCAACCGTGACGAACAAATCCAACTCATGGGAGCCCTCAAGGCTGAATTGCGGAACCGCGGTTCCCGGGTCCAGCTCATCGCCGACGAATGGGCCAACACCGCCGAAGACATCCACCAATTCGCCGTCGCCGCAGCCACCGATCTGATCCAGATCAAAACCCCGGACCTGGGCTCCATCCACCACACCGTAGACGCGATCCTGGACTGCCACGCCCACGGCATCGGCCCCGTTCTCGGCGGAACCTGCGCCGAAACCGACCGCTCCGCCCGCACCACCACCCACATCGGCATCGCCACCGGCGTAACCCAAATGCTCGCCAAACCCGGCATGGGCTTCGACGAAGGCCTCATGATCGTCACCAACGAAATGAACCGTGCCCTACGCCTGGACGCCCACCGCAAAACCGCGGGGGAGCAGCGCCTGTGATCCCTCCCACCAGCTACCTCTACGTCCCCGGCGACCGGCCCGAACGCCTCACCAAAGCCTTCAACCGCGGCGCCGGAGCGATCATCGCCGACCTCGAAGACGCCGTCACCGAAGACAACAAAGACCAGGCACTGAACACCGTCACCTCCTGGCTCGATTCCCTCACCGAAACACCCGCACCCATCTGGGTGCGGGTGAACACCGGACCACGAAGGGAACAAGAACTACGATCCCTGGCCGGCCACCCCCACCTGGCCGGATTCTTCCTGCCCAAGGCAGACACGCCCGCCGACGTCACCGACACCCACGACCTCCTCCAAGACCTGGACCACCCAAAACCACTGGCACCCATGATCGAGTCCGCCACAGCCCTGGTAAATATCCACCAAATCGCCGCCGCCCCGGGGGTTTTCCAACTCCACATCGGAGAAATGGACCTCGCCGCCGACCTCGGACTCAGCCCAGGACCCGAAGAAACAGAACTCCTCTACGCCCGTTCCCTCCTGGTCATCGCCAGCAGGCACGCCGGACTCGTGCCCCCGGCCGCCCCGGTCAGCGCCGAAATCACCAACCACAACACCTTCCGCGCCTCCACCGAACACCTCAAACGCATGGGCTACACCGGCCGCGACTGCATCCACCCCACCCAAATAACCATCACCCACGAGGTCTACACACCCACCCCCGACGAAATCCACTGGGCCACCACCATCCTCGCCGCCGCCACCGAAAACCACGGCGCCTACCGCGACACCGCCGGCAACATGGTCGACGAAGCCATCCTCCGCCGCGCCCGAAACATCCTCACCACCCAGACAGCATCGGCATAGCCCCGCAGCGCGCCACGAACCGCTCACCCATGAACGGCTGCCGCTCCAGCGGCAGCCGGCAATCCGCACACCCAAAACCGGCCAAAGATGCCCCACTGGAACCCCAACAGGAGCCCCACCATGAGCAGTGAACTGACAACAGAACCAGACACCAGACAGGATTTCTACCAGGAACAATCCGGCTACCAACACAGCCTGAAACCGCGGCAGATCCAAATGACCGGCATCGCTGGTGCCATCGGAACAGGGCTGTTCCTGGGAGCCGGCGGGCGACTCGCCGCCGCCGGGCCTTCTCTCTTCCTGGCCTACGCGGTTTGCGGCGTCCTGGCCTACTTCGTCTTACGGGCGCTGGGCGTACCTTTTGTTCCTTGTTCCTCGTCGTAGCTGTGGCCACCAGTCTACGGACGCAGGCCAACCGCCGGCAGACCCCCGTCCGACGGTGAAAAGTCGCCATTTTCGGGCCGCTCCCCCGACCAATTCGGAACGCCGATAACCGATATTCCGTTAAGCTGGCTCCATCAATGCTAGGCGCGGGACTCAGGCCACGCCTTTGCACAGCTTCAGAGGAAACGGGTTATCCGCTGCTCGTCTTGCGCAAATATTCACGCAACCGCCCTCGTGAGAGGTAACCTGTCTCGCCTGGTCAGCGGAAGGCGGGGATGCCGGTGATCTTGTTGCCGAGAATGAGTGTGTGGACCTCATCGGTGCCCTCGTAGGTCCGGACCGACTCGAGGTTGTTGGCGTGCCTGAGCGGCGAGTAGTCCAAGGTAATGCCGTTGCCGCCCAGGATGGTTCGGGCCTCCCGGGCGATCTTGATGGCTTCGCGGCAGTTGTTGAGTTTGCCCACGGAAATCTGATCGATCTGCAGCGTTCCGGCGTCCTTCTTCCGGCCGAGGTGCAGCGCGAGCAGGAAGCCCTTGTTGATTTCAAGGGCCATGTCTACCAGCTTCTGCTGCGTAAGCTGGTAGCCGGCAAGGGGCTTTTCGAACTGCATGCGCTCCTGGGAGTAGGCCAGTGCTGCTTCGAAGGCATCACGCGCTGCACCCATGGCACCCCAGATGATGCCATAGCGTGCTTCATTAAGGCAGGTGAATGGACCCTTCAAACCCACGGCTTCCGGCAGCACTGCGGATTCCGGCAGGCGAACGTCGACCAGGTCAATGTCGCACTGAATGGAGGCGCGCATGGAAAGCTTCGGTTCGATCGGCGTTGCGGTAAAGCCAGGGGTGGAGGTGGGAACAACAAAGCCCCGAACGCCCTCTTCCGTCTGGGCCCAGATGACAGCGACCTTGGCTACCGATGCCAAACCGATCCAACGCTTGGAGCCGTTGAGGATCCAAGCGTTCCCGTCTCTACGGGCGAACGTCTTCATGGCGCCCGGATCCGATCCGGCGGTGGGTTCGGTCAGTCCAAAGCAGCCGATAGCCTCGCCCTTGGCCATGGCGGGCAGCCATTCCTGCTTCTGTTCTTCGGAGCCGTGCTTGTAGATCGCGCTCATGGCCAGTGATCCCTGCACTGAAACGAAGGTCCGCAGGCCGGAGTCGCCTGCCTCGAGTTCGGCCCCGGCCAGACCGTAGTCAACTGCGGAACCGCCGGCGCAGCCGTAGCCTTTCAGGTGCATCCCAAGAAGCCCCATCCGGCCAAGCTCCGGCACGATTTCCAGGGGGAAGGTGGCCGATTCGTACCATTTGGCGATGTTGGGCTTGATCTCGGCGTCCACGAAGGACCGGACCGCATCTCGCAGCTGCTGTTCGTCCGGGGTAAGCAGGGAATCGAAGTCAATCAGATCGCTGATGCTGAACATGGGAGACCTTTCACGGCGTCTAGGGAATGGGAAGTGAAGTTGCTGCCTTGGTGCTCACCCAGGGTGGGCGGAGCCATACGGTACGCAGCCGGGGATGCTGACAAGCGAATGGGATTGGCCAACTGGCTGGAAATGCGGCCCGTGGTGGGGTCCGCGACAATGACGGAAGGCTCCAGGCCCAGGGCGTGGCCGAGCTCAAATGCCTCGCCCACGTTGTTGACCTTACCGGCAGGCACGCCGGCTCCGAGGAGCTTTTCCTGCCAGTTTTCGGCGGTGTCGGCTTCCAAAGCCTTTTCGAGGAGGCCTTTCAAATCTGCGCGTGAGGCCACCCGGGATTCATTGGTGCTGAAGCGCGGGTCTTCGTCCAGTCCGGGCAGCCCCAGGACGCCGCAGAGGGCACCGAACTGGCGGTTGTTGCCGACGGCTACGGCAAGCAGTCCACCGCCCGTACGGAATGTTTCGTAGGGGGCGATGCTTGGATGCGCATTGCCCATCCGGGTGGGGGAGTCGCCGGTTGCGAGAGTCGCTGTTCCTTGGTTGACCAGGGCGGCCAGGAGCGAGGAAAGCAGGTTCACCTGGACTTCCTGACCGGTGCCGGTGGTGTCTCGAACACGCAGTGCCATCAGGATGCCGGCCAAGGCGTTCTGTCCGGTAAGAACGTCCACCAAGGCGACCCCGGCCTTGCTTGGTTCGGCCTCGGGCGACCCCGTGATGCTCATCAGACCGCCGAGCGCTTGGACCAAGAGATCGTAGCCGGGAAGTTCAGCGCCTGCGCCTGGTCCAAAGCCGGAAATGGAGCAATACACCAGCTCCGGCTTCTCGACTGCCAGAGTCTGGTAGTCGAGGCCGAACCTGGCCATAATGCCCGGTCTGAAGTTTTCCACCACGACGTCGCAGTCGGAAACCAATTCCCGGGCGTAGGCCAAGCCGTCTGAGGTCTTGAGATCAATGACCACAGATTTCTTGTTGCGGTTGGCGCTGGAGAAGTATGTACCTTGGCCGTAACCGTCCACCGGAGGTACCCAAGCGCGGGTGTCGTCACCGGCCGGGCTTTCGATCTTAATGACCTCGGCCCCAAAGTCGGCCAGCATCATCGTGCACAAGGGGCCTGCCAGGACCCGGGAGAAATCGGCTACCCGGATTCCTGCCAATGGCTGGCTGCATGAAGGTCTGGGGGATGCCACGTCGCATCCTTTCGGTCTGTATGTTGCATGCTACTAATGTATGTTGCATGCAACTGTAGGTGAGTTTGGATCAGGTGTAAATAGTGTGGACGACGATCAGCCGGAGAATCTGGTGAGGTGCTCCAGCTTGGCGAGGTACTCATCCGCCGAGAGGCCGGGAGTTTGGGCGCATACTCCCGTGATCAGAAGCCGTGCTGTGCGCGTGACATGGTCACGGACGGCTTCCGAAGCCGCCCGTGGATCACGACCCTCCAACGCGGCCAGGATGTCCTTGCGATCATTGGCCAGATCCTGGCTGCTTCTGGCCGAAGGGATTGTGACCAAGCCGTGTGCCAACACCATGTTTCGCAGTTCGCTGTCCAGCGCGGACAGCCGGGGGTTGCCCGCAAGCTCCATCAGGAACAGGTGGAAGTCCTTGTCTGCTTGGAGGGTCCCCGGGCCGTCATCGCGGGCGGCTGCTTCAAGGATCCGCTCGTGGAGCACGAGAAAGTGGGCCAGGTCGTTATCGGTGGCAACTTCCGCGGCGCGGGCTGCTGCCGGCGGTTCAAGGATGATGCGGATTTGGAAGATCTGCACGATCTCGTCGAGGGACATCTGCAGCACTCGAACGCCGCGGTTCTTCTCGATCCGTACAATGCCCTCTTTTTCGAGCAGTTGAAGGGCTTCGCGGACCGGCGTCCGGGAGACCCCGAGTTTCTCGGCCAGACCGATCGCGGAGAAGTGCTCATGAGGATTCATTTCGCCCGAAGTGATCGCTGCTCGCAGCATGTTGGTGACCTGAACTGTCAGCGATTGGCCGTGGTCAATCTGTTGCATGCTACTCATGCAGGCATTCTACGGGGGCCAGCCCAAGGGCTGGTGCAGTGGTCCGTCGGGGTACCTTGGGACGGTGGAAAAATCCAAGGTCGCCGAAGTAGCCGTGCAGTTGTTCCTGGCCCGCGGGTTTGAGGCCACTAGCGTGCCTGACATCGCCCGGGCCTCCGGGATCTCGCGCAGCACTTTCTTCCGGCAATTCCGGTCCAAAGAGGACGTCGTCTTTGCCGATCACGATGACTTGGTGGAGAGGGCAGGAGAGTTCCTCGCTGCCGCAGATGAGGACCCTTGGCTGGCCGTGTGCGAAGCCGCCGTAATGGTCTTCGAGCATTATGCGGCCCAAGGATCCCTCGCCCGACAGCGTTACCAAGTGGTCAACGCGGTACCGGCGCTCCGGGACAAGGAGCTCGTCACGGTCTTCCGCTACGAGCAGCTTTTCAACCAATACCTTCGGAGTTCCGTGCCAGGCATGAGCCCTTTGGAAGGCATCCGCTTCACCTCTGCGGTGGTAGCTACCAACAACTACTTCCTGAGGCGGCTCATGAAGGACTCGCCCCAACCAACCGAAATTGAACTTCGCGGGGCTCTGGACGAGCTTCGACGGCTCCACGGGGTCCTGGGCGACCACACGTCCCAGGAGCTGGTTGTGGCAGTCATCCCCCAAGGGCTCACGGGCGACGCTTTGGCCAGAAAAATCCAGAAGGCGGTAGAACTCTCGCGGTTCAATAGCGAAAAAGTGACAATCATCTCATGAGATGCAGTTTCACTTGACCTGAAACTTAGTACCACGTAGAACTTGCGTAATCGTAAATCGCGCAAGGGAGCGTCGTGTCTGAAATGTCCGCAACCCGGGAAGAAAACCGGGAAACCAGAGCTGCAACACAGGAATCCATCACTGAAACCCGCACCGCTTTCGCCCAGCGGGGCGATCACACCATCGCTGTCCTGACGCTGGAAAACCCGTCCGGAAGGCCAGCAAGTCTTGGCCCGGCGTCGCTAAACAACCTTGAAGCGGCGCTGCTGGCCCTGGACCTCTCGGCAGTAGATGCCGTGGCAATAACCGGGACCGGGCAGGTATTTTGTGCCGGCGCCGACCTGAAGCAGATGACAGCTGCCCGGAGCTCCCAGGATGCCGAGGCTGTGGCTCGCAGGGGCCTTGACGTCTTCCGGCTCTTCGAGGCGCTCCCGGTGCCCTCTTTTGCCTTCATTAACGGTGCAGCCTTGGGGGGAGGCCTCGAGCTCGCCTTGCACGCCGACTACCGCGTAGCCTCGCGGTCGGTGCGAGCACTCGGTTTCCCCGAGGTCCGGCTCGGCCTCCTTCCCGGGTGGGGCGGAATTCCCCGGACGGCGGCCCTGTTAGGACCTGGAGTCACAGCTCGACTGGTGGTCACCGACTCGCTCGCCGGGAAAAGCCTCACAGCACCGGCAGCCGCCGAGCTCGGCCTCGTGGACTCCGTGCTTCCTGGCGATGACTTTCTCCCCGCCGCTCTGGACTTCGCGGCGGCAATTCTTTCCGACGGTATTCCGCAACCCAAGGATGCCGCGGCACAGGATGCCCTGAAGTTCCCGGCGGACACGGCCGCTTTGGCACATGTGAGGAAGCAACTGGACGGCCGGTTTCACGGCGCCGCCCCGGCCCCGTACCGGGCCTTGGAACTCATCGCCGCAGGGTCCGCGACACCGGAGGTGCAAATCCGGGCCTTTGGCGAGTTGTTGCTTACGGATGAGGCGCGCGCCAGCATCTACGCGTTCCGCGTGACGCAGTCGCTGGGTAAATCCCCAGCCGGACGTCCGGTGGCGGAACCCGCTGCGATCCGGTCCGTCGGTGTGGTCGGCGCAGGCTTGATGGCGAGTCAGCTCGCCCTGGTATTCGCTCGCCAACTGCGGGTACCCGTGCGGATCACTGACCTGTCACAGGATCGTGTTACTGGCGCCTTGCAATGGATCGAGGGGCAACTGGCCAAGCTTGTCCAGCGGGAGCAAATGGATGAAGCCACATCATCGGAAATTCAAGCACTAGTTACCGGTAGCGTCGATAAGAAGCATCTGGCCGGCTGCGACATCGTCATTGAGGCCGTCTTTGAAGAATTGATGGCGAAACAAGCGGTCTTCACGGAGCTGGAACAACTCGTACGGCCAGGTGCCTTGCTGCTCACCAACACATCCTCCCTCTCCATCGAGGCCATGGGGTCCGGCCTTGCCCACCGGGAGCGCTTGGTGGGTTTCCACTTCTTCAACCCGGTATCGATCCTGCCGCTCGTGGAAATCATCAGCACGCCGCACACCAATGAAGCCACACTTGCCACGGCTTTTGAACTTGCCAAGCGACTCCGCAAGATCGCCGTCCTGGTGACCGACACCGCAGGATTCGTCGTCAACCGGATCCTGACCAGGCTCTTCAGCGAGGTGCTGGGGCTTATCGACCAAGGCGCGGATCCACTGACCGTCGATCACGCATTGGATTCTGTGGGATTGCCCATGACGCCCCTACGGCTGCTGCAGTTCATCGGCCCGGCCGTCCAACTGCACATCTGCGAAAAGATGCAGGAAACCTACCCGGAGCGCTTCGTTCTCAGTTCCAGCCTGAAGGAACTGGTGGCCGCCGGGCTGCACGGCTACCTAGCGGAGGACGGCACCATCTCACCTGACGCTGCTGCCCTCCTGCCAGCACCCCGGGCAACCGACGCCGTCGGCGTTCGCTACCAGGTCATGGCCGCGCTGGCAGCTGAGGTAACAGCCATGCTGACCGAGGGCGTAGTGACCGGTCCTGAGGAAATCGACCTCTGCATGATCCTCGGCGCCAACTACCCTTTCCATACCGGCGGCCTGACGCCCTTGCTGGACAGGGAAGCCGGGACCAGCTTCCACCCAAACCTCCGGGTAGGTCCCGGAGCAAGTCGCCCTACCAAGGAGAACTCATGAACGCCGCCGATGTTGTGATTGTGGGTGCCGCGCGCACCCCACAGGGCAGGTTGATGGGACAACTGGCGCCCCTGTCCGCAGTTGAGCTGGGTGGTGCTGCCATCGCCGGAGCCTTGGGCGGCTCAGGAGTACCAGCGGAAGCAGTCCAGGCGGTCATCATGGGCCACGTGCTCCAAGCCGGTGCCGGGCAAAACCCGGCGCGGCAGGCCGCTGTTGCTGCAGGAATTCCTTTGGGTGCCCATGCGAGCACCGTGAATAAGGTGTGTCTCTCCGGCCTCAGCGCCATCATCGAGGCCAGCCGTATGTTGCGCCTGGGGGAGGTCGACGTGGCGGTTGCGGGCGGGCAAGAGTCCATGAGCAACGCTCCCCATCTTTTGAAGGGTTCACGTTCCGGGCACCTTTACGGCGATGCGCCACTGATCGATTCCGCAGCTCACGATGGTCTGACCGACGCTTTCGATAAACAGGCCATGGGCTTGGCAACCGACCACGCCAATGATGGGCTGGGCATCGCCCGCCAGGACCAGGACGCAGTTGCCGCCGCCTCACACCACCGGGCTGCAACTGCCCAGGCAACGGGTGTGTTCGACGCTGAAATCGTACAGCTCAAAGTGCCGCGGCGCCGCGGAGAAGCCGAACTGGTTCAGACCGATGAGGGCGTTCGCCCAGACACCACTGTTGAAGCGCTCGGCAAACTTAGGACGGCGTTCTCTCTCACCGGCACTGTCACGGCCGGCAACGCCTCCCCGCTCAACGACGGGGCGGCCGCAGTGGTCCTCACCACCCGCGCCTATGCCCAAGACCATGACTTGAAGGTACTTGCCGTGGTGGGATCCCCCGGGCAGGTGGCTGGCCCTGACACTTCGCTTCCGGACAAGCCCGCGAGGGCCATCACCAAGGCATTGGAAACCGCCGGGTGGGCCACCACGGATCTGGATTTCGTTGAAATCAATGAAGCGTTCGCTTCTGTGGCGCTTGAATCGGCAAAAGAACTGGGGCTGGACATGGATAAGGTCAACATCCATGGGGGCGCCATTGCTTTAGGTCACCCCATCGGGGCATCCGGGGCCCGGGTTGTGGTGTCGGCGGCCCACGAACTCGGCCGTCGCGGCTCGGGCAAAGCCGCCGTGGCGCTTTGTGGGGGCGGCGGGCAGGGAGAAGCGCTACTGCTCTTCCGTGACTAGGTTTCCGGTTTCATGCACCGTACACCTAGTGTCGCGTGTCGTTAATACCTAGACGCTTGGGTGTTTGGGAAGATTGATTATGGCTAATCGTCCTGCTGCTGCCCTGGGTCTTCGTGAAGG